>CANHYS010000086.1 GCA_947464585.1 Planctomycetaceae bacterium
GACGGCGCCGACATCACCGACCGCCACGCCCGGCAGCGGGAGGTGGGCTTCGTGTTTCAGCACTATGCGCTCTTTCGCCACATGAGCGTGTTCGAGAACATCGCCTTCGGGCTGCGGGTTCGCAAGGCCCCCAAGCACGAAGTGGAGACGAAGGTCAACGAACTGCTGCACCTCGTGCGGCTCGACGGCCTCGGCGGTCGCAAGCCCGCGCAGCTTTCCGGTGGACAACGGCAACGGGTGGCCCTCGCCCGGGCGCTGGCCATCCGGCCGAAGATCCTCCTGCTCGACGAGCCCTTCGGGGCGCTCGACGCCAAGGTGCGCGTGGAACTGCGGCAATGGCTGCGGCGGCTGCACGACGAGATCGGCATGACCAGCGTGTTCGTGACGCATGATCAGGAGGAGGCCTTCGAACTCGCCGACGAGGTGGTGGTGATGAACCACGGAAAAATCGAACAGCGGGGCACGCCCGACGAGGTCTTCGAACATCCGGCCACGCCGTTCGTGATGGACTTCCTCGGCAATGTGAATGTCTTCCACGGCAGGGTCGAGAAGGGGCAGGCGTTCTGGCACGGCATCCCGATCGACTATCCCGACTATCCGCATTCGCAGGCTCGGCCGGCGCGGGTCTACCTCCGCCCGCACGAACTCGATATCGCCCGCACGAACGCACATGCCCCAAACGGGCCTGCCGCAAACGATGCCGTGGGCAATGGCAGCCTGCCGGCGAGCGTGCTGAGGATCGCCCGCAGCGGCGCGATCGTGCGGATCTCATGCCGGCCCGATGGCGCCGAGAGCGAGTTTCACGTCGACCTGCCGGCCGATACGGCCCGTGATCTGGCCCTCCAGCCAGGCGAGCGGGTGGCCATCACTCCCCGCAAGGTCCGCGTGTTTCTCCCCGATCCCGAATACGTGATCTGAAAACCCTCTTCATCTGTCCTCTCCCCTAATCCCCAGCAGCGCCCCGAGCATCACATGAGCAACAAACCAACCGACGGTCAGCGGCATGGCGACGATGCCACCGCCTCGCCAGAGCCCACTGCAACGACGAACGACGTCGCCCTGGCCAGGATTGGAGACGCCCTGCGGGGACTCCGTTACGGGTCCGTATTGGCGATCGTGCAGGACGGCGTCGTCGTGCAGATCGAACGGACTGAGAAGACCCGGCTCGAGAAGTCCGCACGGTAGTTTTTTGCCACCCAGATAAATCATTACTTTATTGGTAGTGATTGATCGATTAAGCAGCTACATAGACAGCCTTCGTTCCCTGATTTTGCTAAAATATTGCAATAAAAAGGCTAATAAAAATTTTTAGTCAATTGCTTGACAAACTTGATCGACTTAATAACATATCGAAAAGAATGTCGTTTTCGCAGGGCTCACTGAGGACTCACGAGAACGATCCGAAAAGTGGTCTTCAATCGCTGATCCGACAAGACGGACAGCAGCCCCCGCGGCACCACTCAAGCACCATCCGCATCACACAGACGCGACGCCGACCGGAATAACCGGAGGACCGCGATGGCTCAATAAAGGAGCCCTCGACATGTCCTCGGCAGCACTCTCCTACACCCCCGGCCAGTCTCGCCGACTCTCG
This sequence comes from Planctomycetaceae bacterium, assembly GCA_947464585.1. The sequence continues at coordinate 1,595 of CANHYS010000086.1, forward strand.
ACCAAACGATACGGCAGCACGGCATCCTCCGCCTCGTCGCTCGCCGCCGATGCGGCCATCCGCGACTTCAAGGACGACCGTCGCCGTCGCAGCCGTGGCAAAGACGAGCAGGGCGGTGAATCGGCACTCGGCCGTGGTGTCGACGAATTCGCGTCGAACGTCTCGGCCACGGTCGAGTCGCTTGGCATGCCGCGGTGGATCGTGCGGGCCCTCGTGCTGGCAGGCGTCGGCATCGTGCTCGCGGTTGCCGTCGTCAATACGCTGCCGATGCTGGCCAGGCACGTCGTCTCCGGCACCGCCACGTTCAACGGCAAGCCGCTCGGCCGCGTCAGCTTGAACTTCCAACGCATTGCAGGCTCTGGAGCACTGGAGACAAGAACCGTCGTCGCGGCAGCGGATGGTTCGTTCACGATCGCCACGGATGAGGGGCTTCCCTCAGGCGTCTATGCGGTATCCGTCCGTCCCGGCGAATCCGGCCAGCCCATCCCAAAGAACTACCTCTCACCGGAGACAAGCCCCCTGCGGTTCGAGATCCGCGAAGACCTGACCGGGATGCAGATCTCCGTCCGCGATGGCAAACAGCCCATCCGCAGAAACCGCAGATGATCCCCCTGACCGTATGCCCCTGAGTCCTCGCTCACGTTGATCGAGGCCTGATTCCGTTCGATTCGTTTTATTTCTTTCCCTGGAGATTCCCCATGTCAATCCTCACACCAGCCCGGCTCCGCCGGGGTTTTACGCTGGTCGAACTGTTGGTCGTGATCGCCATCATCGGCACGCTCGTCGGCCTGCTGCTGCCGGCCGTGCAGGCTGCCCGCGAATCTGCCCGCCGCAACAGCTGCTCCAACAACGTGAAGCAGATCGGTACGGCGACGCAGACCTTCGCCGACGGCACCGGAGGCTCGCTGCCTAACAGTCTCCGCACCGCCGGCCTGCGGCTCGGGTTCTTCGTGCGTCTCCTCCCATACATTGAACGCACGGCGCTCTTTGATCGCTACGACCCGACCGTCACGTGGTCAAAGAACACGGTGTCGTCCGGCTTCACAATCCCCAACTACGTGCTGGCCGCGACGCGGATCAATTCGTATGAATGCCCGTCGGCCCCGAACCCCGACCAGCGGTTCGACTACGACCCGCAGTCGAGCAGCCAGCCGTATGCCGTGCCAGCCACCTACGCGAAGGCGACGACCAACGCGGCGGGCACCGATTTCTCGAACGTCTCGGCGTCGCCGGGCTTCGCAGCACCGTCCGACTACGGTCCGACGATCTACGTTGACAACGCTCTGGCCAATACGACGTCGCCACTGGTGCCCAACGACAACCAGGCCGACAAAGCTGCTGCCGCGGCCCCCGTGGCAGACAGGGGCAACACGACGCCGAGCACTGGCGACGGCCTGCTGCCCAAGGACTACGGCGATGGTTCCAAGCCAAAGTTCTCGGATGCCACAGACGGCCTCTCGCAGACGATCCTCGCCGCAGAGAGTGCCGGCCGACCGTTCCTCTACCGGAAGACCGGCCGCGCCGACGATGCGACCAACAAGTTTCCGACGCTGCGGGTCAATGGCGGCGGCTGGGTGCGTCCGGCGTCCGACATCTCCGTCGACGGCTCGAACGTGCCCGGCACGACCTTCCGGTCGAGCCCGACGGCCGTCGTCAATGCCACGAACGGCGAAAGCATGCTGACGGCAGCCTACGGGTCGGGCTACTACGGCTCCGACGGCGGCTCCGAGGTCTTCGCCTTCCACCCGGGCGGCGCGCTCGTGGTGTTCGGCGACGGGAGCACAAGGCTGATCGCCAAAGACGTGACGATCCGCGTCTTCTCGGCGCTGGTGACCCGTGCCGGCAGCGAGCACCTCGGCGACAAGGAAAAGTTTTAATGTGAGTGTGTGCTCGCGAGCACAACGGGGCTGCATACCCCCGCCGCTCTCGCCCAGCTGCGCAGCCTTGAAGAAAGCCCCGGCCAGGATGGCCGGGGCTTTCTCTTTTTCACACTGGCAGGGATTCGGCGGCAGTGGTCGGCAGCCGTGGAATGACGCATCCCCCGGCTTGCGCCGGGGGCTTGTATGGGGGAGCCAGGTCGCCCCGGCACCGCCCACCGCTGGTTTTCCCATATACTGTCGTCCGACACACTTCCACGGATGCCCTGCATCCGGGCCCTCGTTCCCGAGGTCGGGCAGGACCGCCGGCATGAGCGACATCCTCTTTCACTACTACCGGGTCAATCCAACGACGTGGTTCTACCTGTCGTCGCTCCTGTCGATCGCGGTATTTTTCAAGTTCAACCGTGTCTGGAGCATGCGGAATCTCGACCTCGTCGGGCTCATTCTTCTGGCGCCGGGGCTGCTTGCGGTCGAATATGGCGGCTACAAGGCGAGCGCCTCCGCCCAGCAGCTTGGCTACATCTGGATCTTTGCCGTCTCGGGCATCTTCCTCGTGCGGATGCTCTTCGATTCCCTGATGGTGCGTCGCCCGCTGCTCGACCCAAACCTCACGGTGGGCGGACTCGTGTTCCTGGGAATCTCGCTGCTCGTCTTCCTGCTGGCCAACGTGATTACCACGCGACCACAACGGGACGACCTCGCGGGTGCCGCCGCGGCGGCACGCCTCAATGCCCGCGAGGCGGAGGTCGATGCGGACCAACTCTCCCGGCTTGGCCCAGGCTACCCCCTGCTCTTCGTGCTGCCGCAGATCTCGACGCAACGCCTGTTCACGGCCGATCCCGACGCCGCCGATGCAACCAGCACCCCCGAGGCCACCAACCGCGTTGTCTACGAGACCACGGCCCGTGTGATGGCCATCCTGTCTCAGTTGGCGATCGTGGCAGGCATGGTGCTCATCGGCTGGCGGCACTTCGACGCCATCCGGTTGGGGATTGCCGCGGCCGTTCTCTATCTGCTGCTCCCCTACACGGCGATCATGACCGGCCGGGTGGACCACGCGCTTCCCGGCGCCCTGATCGTGTGGGCCATCGCAGCCTACCGCCGGCCGTTCATCTCGGGCGCACTCATCGGCCTGGCAACCGGCACGATCTACTACCCCGTTTTCCTGCTGCCACTTTGGTGCGGCTTCTACTGGCAGCGAGGCATCCGCCGGTTCGCGCTCGGGATCGGCGCGGCGATCCTGGCGCTCGTCTTCGGCCTCTGGTTCACATCGCCCGACTCCACCGTTTTCATGGGCCAGCTCCGGCAGATGTTCGGCTGGATCTTCCCCAACGAAGTCTCGCTGGAAGGATTCTGGGCGCTGCCGTTCAACGACTCGGTCTTCAGACTGCCCGTGCTGGCCGCATTCGTCGCGATGATCTCCACGCTCGCCATCTGGCCGGCTCCCAAGAACCTCGGCACGCTGATGAGCTGCACCGCGGCCGTGCTGCTCGGCAGCCAGTTCTGGAAGGCGCACAACGGCGGCCTGTTCATGGCCTGGTTCCTGCCGGTGCTGTTGCTCGTGATCTTCCGCCCCAACCTCGAAAACCGAGTGGCAACGCTCGTGCTCGACGCGGAGTGGTTTCCGAAGCGACGCCGCCCCTCGCCGCCACTGGCCACCGACCGCGCCGCCTGACGATCACCCGCGTCTGTCACCCGCGCCTGTCACCCGCGTCTGGGGTCGAAGTCGGTTGGCACCTGGCGATTGGCCTGCCACGCCCGCCAGGCTGCGGTGTTCCAGTCGAAGTTTTCGCCGGTGATCTTCACGAGCGCCTCCAGCACCCGCTGATTCTGCACGCGGGTCTTCTGCCGTTTCGGCCCTCCTCCCATCGAGAGCCCGCCTCCGGAGGGTGTGAACGTGGCGGTCGTCGAGCCTTCGGGGCCACCCCCTCCGGCCACCACCATGTGTTCGGTCTCGAGCGCGCCGATCAGCGGGCCTACGGCCGATGCCGAGCCGAGCCGGCCGAGAGCCTCGGCGGCGCGGTTGATCCGGGCGTTGTCGGCACCGCCCAGTGCTCCCGCGATCGCCTGCGCCGCCATCTCGGGGCCGATGTCCACCAGTCGCTCGGCAGCGAGGATCCTCGTCTCCGGATCGGCGTGGTCGACGGCCATGGAGACCAGTACGGTCATGGCCTCCGGCCCCCGAATGTGCGACAGCGCCTCGACGTAGTCGGCCCGCACGCGAGGCATCCGCTCCTTGCCGAGCGCCGCGGCCAGCGCCGGCACGGCGAACGGGTCGGCGATTTCGCGGATCTCCTCCGTGGCAGCCTCGGCCTGCCTGGGATCGTCGAGACGCTTCCGCAGCCGTTCGAGCCGGATCGTCCATTCCTTCTGCGCGAGGTTCACGCGGTCGGCCCGCTCGATCAGTTCGATCTCCTGCACCGTCCGCCACATGCCACGGTACCGCACGAAGCCGCGGGCAGTCATCAGCTCCTGCGGGCTCGGCGGTTTCTCAGTCGTGGTCTCGGCCGTAGTCTCGGCCGTAGTCTCGGCCGTAGTCTCGGCCGTAGTCTCGGCAACCGAGGCAGGCTCGTCGCCCCTGACGGCCCCCGGCAGCGACGCCGTCATCAGTAGCACCGCGGCGACGATCGGGGGACAAAATCGCATGGCATGCCCTGCTGACGGATCGGTCTCAGGGAAGTCTATCGGCAGGGCAGGTCGCGAGAAAAAAGCTGGCAGCCACCTTTTTCCGATCCGCAAGCATCACAGCCTGCCGGCGGCGTTTTGGATCGCCCCGACGTAGGACGAAAAAATGCGAAACACGATCACAACGATCAGACCCGCCACGGCGGCCCAGACGAGCAAACCGGCTCCCTTGGCTGCGGCCTCGAAGCCAGCCCGAGCCTCTTCGTCGAACTGGCCCGCCAGCCGGTCGAGCACTTCGGACGTGTTGCCGGTAGCCTCGCCGACGGCGATGGTCTCGAGCACCCGCAGGGGAAACCGCCGCGTCTGGTCGAGCGCCAGCGCCAGCGTGCCACCCGCCCGCAGTCGCTCCTCGACCGCTGCCGTATCGACCGCAAGCCCCGGCGCCACGCTCGATGCCAGCGTGAGCAGCCGGCCGATGTCGAGGCCCACGCCGCTTGCCAGCGAGGCGGCGCGACACCATGCCGCCGCTTCGGCGGCGCGGGATGCAGGCCCGATCACCGGGATGCGATCGACGACCAACCGCATGATGCCATGCCGCCGCCAGTTGGCCACCGCCTGTCCAAAGAGCAGCCTGCCGACAAGAGCCACGCCGGCGACAGACGCAAGGTACACGATCAGGCCGCGCGTGCCGCGGAGACCGATCCGCAGGATGTCGTGCGACATCATGCCCGCCATGAAGATGAGAAACCCGACGACCACGATCGCCACCGCGAGTTGGAACGCCGGGCCCGCCAGACTGCGGCGGAGCTCACGGGTCGTGCGCACGCCGCGCTCGAGCACGCTCGCGAGTTCACGGAGCGTCTCCGCCTCGTGGCCGGTGCGGTCTCCGACCGCGACCATGCCGCGGACGAGCGGCGAAAATGTGTCGCCAGCGGCGCCGAGCGCCTCGGCCAATGGATTCCCCTCCGCGAGCGCCTTCGCCACCTGCTCCATCTGCGGCCGCCACGCGGCGGGAACGCGGGCCATCTCCATCTGCCACGCCCGCCGCATATCGATCCCCGCCCCGAGCGCGACGGCGAGTCGACCGAGCATGCCGGCCACCATCGCCCGCGGCATCTCACGGCGTGTGAACATGCGGAGATTTTAGGTCTGCGCGCGTGCGATTGGCGATAGGACTTCATCGCCTCGTTCCGCCAGCCCGACGGGCAGCCGGGGATCGGCGGAAGCTCGAGGAGCTGTCTTTACGCGAAACACGGCATCCTGCCGTTTTCGCTTGGCAAACGCAGTTTGCTGGTGCTGCGCTTCGCATCCTGCGAAGCAGTCTTGGGGGAGCCGGGGATCGGCGGAAGCTCGAGGAGCTTTTGGATTTTTCGACCTTCTGGGGAATGCGCTGCCGTAGGTCGTGGAAGGAGAAAAAGCCACTGCGACGAGACTTCTGCCGTCCCCGGCGGGGC
>CANHYS010000087.1 GCA_947464585.1 Planctomycetaceae bacterium
ATCCTCTCGCGGCGTGCTCGTCTGCCGGTAAGCACGGCTCGTGACGATCAGCCTGTGCAGGGTCTTCAGCCGCCAGCGGTTGGCGGGGTTTGCGGGGTCGATGAGTTCGCTCGCCAGCCAGTCGAGCAATGCAGGATGGCTCGGCGCGGCCCCGTTGACGCCGAAGTCGCTCGGCGTGTCGACGATGCCGGTGCCGAAATGGTAGTGCCAGAGCCGGTTGACGATCACCCGGGCTGTGAGCGGATTGGTCGGCGCTGCGATCCAGTCGGCGAGCGCCTTGCGGCGGTCGCTCTCCGGTGCGTTGCCCGGGAGCTCCCACGAGGCACCGAATCGCGAGAGGCTGCCGGGGGCGATTTCCTCGCGGGGTGCCATCGGGTCGCCACGGAAGAAACGATGTGTCTTCGCGGCGCTGACGAACTGGCCGGCATACGCCTTCGGCAGCGTCTTGAGCGGATTGAGCTTCTTCTTGAGATCGGCTGCCGTTGCGGAGAGGCTCTCCATCTCGGCCAGCTCGTTCGGGGAGAGCTCGGCGGCCGACGTGATCGGGCCTGTCTTGTGGACATAGTCGTGAGGCAGCCGATCGGCATGGGTCGCAACGACTTTCCAGTTTGTCCCGTCGAGTGACGTGCTGACCTCGTACTTCGTCGTCAGTCGGTCGGTGTATTCAGGTTTTGGGCTGCGGTCGCGGCTCCAGACGACGCGGCTGAGTTCCTCAACCTCGGGCAGTTCCAATTGCACCCAGCCCTTGCCGATCTCGTTCGAGATCCACGACCGCTTGTTGCCATACTTGCCGTCGTTGATGTGCTCGAGCTTGTGGGAGATATTGTCGGCGAAGGTGCCTGAGGCCGAAGGCTTCGCCCGGCTGGCCACATTGCGGCCATCGACCGTGAACGCCTCCACCTCGTCGAGGCAGGGCTCCGCTGCCGTTGTGTCGAGGATCGTGAATCGGACGAACCGTGCCTTCGTCGGCGGGAAGGCGTCGACGTTCTCGCCGGCCGACACCGGGCCGCGGAGATGCGGAGTCCGGCTCGCCACGTCGTCGCGAGACGTCTGCTCCTCGAAGATCACGGCATCGGCCGTGAGGGGGGCTTCAGCAGACCCGCCGACGACGAGCAGCCGCGATGACTCATTGAGCGTGTAAACGCCCGTATCGCGCAAGCCGCTCCAGAGCGGCAGGCTCGGCGTGGGCTCGCCGCTGCCGTCGGCCATGAGTCGCTGGTCGATCGTGGCGATCACGGTCTGGTCTGCGGTGGTCTTCGGATCGCCGTCGGCGTCGAGAACGTATTTCGCGTCGCGGGAATGCGTGTGCCAGCCTGCGCCCCACGAGAGCCAGATTCGGAACACGCCGGCGGCCTTGGGCCCGTAGGCGAAAACGGTCTGGCCGGGGGCGGCCTGCCACCAGGTGTATTCCTTGCCGATGTTTGGGAGCGACCGGATGTCGCCGGGCTCGTCGGCGTGGCCGCGCTCCGTGCCGGCGGCATGCGTGGCGACCCCCTTCGGCTCGGCGAATTTCTCTGTCTGTGAGGCAGAGAGGTCGTCGATCACGATCGTGCGGCGGAGCCTCGCGGCGGGCTGCAGTTCGGCGAGCCGGCGCTGGATAGGCAACAATTCCTGCTCGATGGCGGCGACCTTCTTCAGCCGGTCGGCATTGTCGGGGGGCAGGATGTCGCGGTCGCCGTGCTTGACTCCGGCGAAGACGGCCTTGATCCGGTAGTAATCGGCCTGCGGAATCGGATCGAACTTGTGGTCGTGGCAGCGGGCGCAGCCAACGGTGAGACCGAGCATAGCCGAGCCCGTCGTGCTCACCATGTCGTGCATCTCGTCGGCCCGCTGGTTGGCCGTGAGCACCGGATCGGGCGAGCCGACTTCGTCCTTCGGTCCGCCGACGATGAAGCCGGTGGCCGCATCGGCGCCGAGCATGTCGCCACAGATCTGCTCCTTCAGAAAAGAGTCGTACGGCTTGTCGGCATTGAACGACGCGATCACCCAGTCGCGATAGGGCCAGGCATTGGACCGAACCTTGTTCATTTCGAAGCCGTGGCTCTCGGCGAAGCGCACGACGTCGAGCCAGTGCCGCGCCCAGCGTTCGCCGTAGTGCGGCGACGCGAGCAGTCGGTCAACCAGTTCCGCAAACGGCCCGGCGGTGTTGCCCGCGGCGCGGCAGGCGTCTTCGAAGGCCGCGATCTCCTCTGGCGAAGGCGGCAGGCCGATCAGATCGAACGAGACGCGCCGGAGGAGCGTTCGCGGGTCGGCCTCGGGATTGAGGGCGAGGCCCTTCTCTGCCAGCGAGGACGTGATGAAGGCGTCGATCGGATTCTGGCCGATGGCTGCCTGGGTGGAGGGCAGAGCCGGCACGGCCGGCCGCTCCAGTGGCTGAAACGCCCAGTGGTTTGCGCCCTTCGCGGGTGCGGCATCGCCCTTGGGCAGCAGCGACTCCGGAAGTGTCTGCATGTCGTCGGGCCACGGGGCGCCGGACTCGATCCAGAGACGCACAAGCTGCTGCTCGTCGGCTGAGAGCGGCTCGCCATCGGCCGGCATCCGGCTTTCGTGGTCATCGGTGACGATCCGCTTGTAAAGTTCGCTCTCGTCCGGCTTGCCGGGCACGATTCCCGCGGACCCCGAGTCACCGCCGGCGATCGTCTTCTCCCGCTCGTCGATCCGAAACCCACTCTCCGGGCTGCCGGCTGCATGGCAGGCCCCGCATTTCGTGGCCAGCAGCGGCGCGACCTGGGTGCGGAACGTCTCGGCGGCCGCGGCATCAGCGGCGGGGGCAGCAAATGCGGCGTCGCCAGGGATGCCGAGGCCCAGAAGGCCCGCGAACACAACCACCATCCAGATGCTCGACTGTGGAAGCTTCATGGAGGCACGTTCCGGGAGGTGCGATGCATGCGGCCCAGCGGCCGCGAGAAAAGCCACCTCCATAGTATCGACAAGACCGCCCCCCCTGCACTTCCATTCCACCGCGAATCTTTTACGTTTTTTCAGGAAGTGTTACCGCTGCGGCGGCGATGATTCGCGCGGTCGGCGGGCGGCGAGACCAGACGACCGCCAGCATGGCCGCAGCCAGCCGTTGTGGAAGTGTTGTGGCTCATGATCCCGGTCTGATCAGTCGGTCCGCAGGGCCGCAATCGGGATCACGGCCAGTTCGCCGCTGTTGTTGTTCCACAGTTGTCGCCCCTCACCGACGCGGCCCACGCCGCCACCGGAGTTCGAGTAGCCCACATAGAGTTGGCCGTCGTGCTCGATCGCATAGGGATACGAAAGCTGGGCGCTGGGATGCGACTCCACCTCGCCGTCATGCTCGCTGCGGCGAATCACCAATACCCGCGAAAAGGTGCTCGCTCCCGGCGGCCCGAGGGCGATCGTCAGCGGGGTGCGCTTGCTGCCGCTGTCCACAGTGGTCGTGCAGATCAGATACGGCTCGCCGCTCGAGAGCCGGCCGGCGTAGGGCTTGCTCGTCGTCATCGGGAGGTTGCTCGGCTGCGATGGCGTCCAGGTGCGTCCGTGGTCGTCGCTCGTCGCCACGAGTGCGAGAGCCTTTGCCCCGTAGCGGGCGATGTTTGTGATCCGGCGGCCCTGCGTGACCACCGTCGATTCGCCCCACACTGTTTCGAGACCCTTGGCCACCGGAATCACCACGAGGTCCCAGGTGGTGAAATCATCCCCCCTGCTGATCGCGACGGCGGGCGGATGCACACCGCCTGCGCTGCAGTCGCCCAGCGCGGAGATGCCCGCCATGATCCAGTTGCCGTCCACCATCCGCTGCGGTTCCTGCATCGGCCAGAAGCCCCCTTCGACCACAACGCCCAGCGGTGCCCAACGTCCCGTCGCCTCGTCGAGCACGTAGCCCCTGGTGTGCACCCGTTTCATCGTGCCGTAGTAGGCCCCCATGAACGCGTGGAGCCGGCCGCCGTGCGAGAGAAACACGCCGTGGCTCACGGCCAGATCCGGCTCATCCCCCGAGTCGATCGTGAACGTCTCGCCCCACGTGCGTCCGCCATCGTCGCTCACCCGGCCGCGGACCTCCTCGCTGCCAGTGTTTTCGCCCCCCTTGTTATGGCCGAACGACGCATAGAGCCGGTTCTTGTGCCAGGCCAGCCCGACCCCGTGCAAAAACCGGTAGCCGTCCTGCTTGAACTCATACGGCTTCATGATCGCGAACCGCGTGCCGGCAATCACGGGCATGTCGACCGCACGCGGCAACGGCACGGCCGGATCCCAGAGAGTCACGGGCTCCGCCGCAAAAAGGTGGCAGCCACCGAAAATGGCGAAGCTGCAAAGGATTCGCAGAGTCAGTTGCGCGTTCATCAATCCCATCTCGTCAAGGTTTGGTGGCCGGGACCTTCCTCCAGAGGATACGCCCGCACGCTGGCGGAGTGAAAGGATTCGTTCGGTGATGGAGCGACTGATGGAAAACGGCGCGCGATCTCCCGCGAGCCTACCGAGATCCGTTCCGCGGCCCGCAGGCCGCCGCGAAGGATGGGTAAGAGGCGGCTGACTGATCGGTATTGGAGCCCCATGGCGAGGGCCGCAACCGCATGCCCTACCATTCCACCGCAAGCCTTTCCCGTTTTTTTCCGGTGGAACGTGCTTCCCCGGGGCTACGATGCTCATGGGTCGCAGCGATGAATGACGACAAAACCATCATGAACGACGCTGAATCTGGCCTGCCACCCCGGTCGCGGATCACCGATCTCGAGCGACTGCTCGACGTGGCCCGCCACCTCGGGGCGACGGTCGATCTGGATGCCCTGCTCGAGACCGTCGCGGTTGCGGCGACGTCGGTGCTCGATTGCGAACGGGCGACCGTCTATCTCTACGACCGGGCTGCCGGCGAACTGTGCAGCAGGCTGGCAACGGGCATCGTGGATTCGCCGATCAACGAGATTCGGTTTTCTGTCACCCGGGGCATCGCCGGTGAGGTGGCCCGCACCGGTCACCTCGTCAACCTGCCCGACGCGTATGCCGATCCGCGGTTCAACCCCGACTTCGACCGCGTCAGCGGGTTTCGCACCCGGAGCATGCTGGCCGTGCGACTGGCCGATCACGACGACCAGACGGTGGGCGTGTTGCAACTGCTCAATAAGCGTTCGGGCCCATTCGATGCACGCGACGAGGAGATCGCGGGCTTCCTCGGAGGTCAAGCGGGCGTGGCGATCCAACGGCAATCGCTGCTGCATCACTTCGCGGAGAAGCAGCGGATCGAGCGCGACCTCAGCATCGCCCGCAGCATCCAACAGGGACTTCTGCCGCGGGAGAAGCCGAGCGTGCCGGGGTTCGACATCGCGGGCTGGAATCAGCCGGCCGACGAGACTGGCGGCGACTTCTACGACTTTTTTCCTCTCCACGACGGTCGCTTCGCACTGGCGATCGCCGACGCCACCGGCCATGGAATCGGACCGGCGCTGGTCGTCGCCGAAACGCGGGCGCTGCTCCGGGCCCTCGTGCATCAGTCGTCGTCGTTGCCAGGGGTCGTGTCGAGCGTTCACTCGCTGCTCTGTCTCGATCTGCCCGAGGGACGGTTTGTGACGCTTTTCTGCGGCCTGCTTGATCCGTCGCAGGGAACAGTGCACTACGTGAGCGCAGCGCAGGCGCCGATTTTCGTCTACGAGGCCGCGACTGGAATGGTGCGCGAGTATGCCGCGCAGGGATTACCGCTCGGCTTCGTGCCGGAGGCAACGTACGACGAGTCGGCCGACATCCAACTGGCCCAGGGGGACCTGCTCGTGCTCCTCACGGATGGATTTTTCGAGTGGAGTCGGACGGACGGCGAGCAGTTTGGCGAGGATCGCGTGCGCGAGATCATGCGACGGCATCATGCCCTTCCGGCGGCCGAGTTCATCGACCTCCTGCATCGCACGGTCGTCGAGTTCGCCGCCGGCACGCAGCAGGGCGATGATCTGACGGCCGTGGTCGTCAAGCGAGTTGCGTCAGCAACCGGGGGATAGGCAAATCGTGTGGCCAAGCCGTCGGGCCATTTGGCGGCTTTAGCAAGGATGTGAACGATGACCAGTTCCACTTTCATGCCGGGCCCATCGGCCCGCACCGTCCGCACCGCCGCGGGCGTCGTGAAGACCGTGCCTGCCGACTGGGTGCTGCTGCCGCCTGGCGACGCGGGTTTGACCCGGCGGGTCAAGGCGGCTGGCGATCACTATGTGGTGCAGGAGAAGGTCGGCCGCCGGATGTTTTCGCGGGGAGTGTGGGCGCCGGCCGCCACGGTGGACCGCCTTCGAAAGGAACTCGACGCCGAGCGGGCCACGGACGCGTACGCAAAGAAGCAGGAGTCGGCGGCCAAGCGGCGCGAGAAGGTTCAGGAGGAGTATGTCGAGGATTTTCAGGGGGCGGTCGCCGAGTTTCTGCGGTTCCACCAGACGCATGCGACGGTGTCGCGGCGTCTCGCACGGCTCGTGGCGGCTCATGCGACGCCGGTGGGCAGTGGCACCGTGGCCCGCACTAAACGCATCCCGATCGAGCGGCGCGCGGAGGCGGCAGTGATCGCGTGGATGCGGCATCAGACGACGGCGTATGACTCGATGAAGATCGCCCGCGTGAAAGGGCAGCGACGAGAGGTGCGACGGATGCTGGCGGCGCGGTCGAGGTCGGTGCTCGACGCCTATCGTCAGGGCCACGCAATTCCTGACAGCTGCCCGCTCAAGCGAGCGCTGACGGACACGCCGGCGGCGTCACAGAAGTCGTGAGTGCCTGCCACATGCATCCTGCCGCCCTGCCCGCCGATGATCTGCTCTTGCAGTGTGACGAAACCCGGACCCGTCGCTCAGGCCCCGGTGGCCAACATCGCAACAAGGTGGAGACGGCCGTCGTGCTCGTGCACCGGCCGACGGGGCTTGCGGCGGAAGGTTCCGAGCGGAGGTCGCAGGCCGAAAACCGCCGTGTCGCACTGTGGCGGCTGCGGCTGACGCTGGCTCTTTCGCACCGAGAGACACCCCCGGTCGCTCCATCGGCCCTCTGGGCATCGCGGGTCCGCGGCAGGCAGCTCGTGATCGCGGCGGACCACGACGACTATCCGGCGCTCGTCGCCGAGGCGCTCGACACGTTGATGGCGGTTGGCTTCGAGATGCGGCCGGCCGCCGACGCGCTCGGGGTGAGCATGTCGCAGCTCACGAAACTTTTCAGGAAGGTGCCCGCCGCGTGGGTGGCGGTCAATCGGCTCCGCGGCGAGGCGGGATTGCCGCCGTTGAAGTAGCCCGAATCTGTTGCGACGCGGAGTCCCCCGGCTTCCGCCGGGGGCTTCTATGCGGGGATAAGAGCCCGGAGCGCGAGCGATGGGATGTGCGGCCGGCGGTTTGCGATCCCCCGGCTTCCGCCGGGGGCTTTTATGCGCCCATAAAAGCCCGGAGCGTAAGCGATGGGACGCCGCGGCATGCGTGCTGCGGCCAGCTCAGATGATCCTCGCGAGCACGAGCACGCCGAGGAGCCCCACCACCGACACGATCGACTCCATCACGGTCCAGCTCTTGAGCGTCTCGGCGATGCTGACGTTGAAATACTCCTTGAACATCCAGAAGGCCGAG
>CANHYS010000088.1 GCA_947464585.1 Planctomycetaceae bacterium
AGCGGACGGAGGTCGGCCAAGCGACGGGCGGCAGGATGCCGAACCGTCGCGTGAAGCCAGATGCTGAGGAGCCGGTCGGAGGCACGCGCAGGAGCCGGTGAATTTTGCGACTCACGAGCGATGGAGGATTCGTCCAAGAGCATCCTGTAGCAAAATCCGCCGGCGACGAGCATGCCGCAGCCGGCGAACCATTGCGGCCCGTCAGCACCGGCTCACGGCAAGTCAAAAACGTGGCGACACGGGAGTTTTCTCGTGAAAACCTGGCCTTTTTTGGGGTGGGGGCGACGCCTATGCTCCCCACCCGCCGGCGGTTGGACCGGTGAACGTGTTGTCGGGCATTCAGGCACCGAGGTTTCTCATGCGCTCCATCGCCGTGGCCAATCAAAAGGGTGGCGTTGGCAAGACGACCACGTCGGTCAATCTCGCCGTGGCACTGGCCCGCTCGGGTCGAAGGGTCTGCCTCGTCGATCTCGATCCGCAGGCGCATGCCACACTGCATGCGGGCGTGATGCCCGGATCGCATCCGCTCTCGGCATATGACGTGCTCGTGGGGGGCCAGCCGCTGGCGGCGGCGACGGTGGCCGCTGGCGAGAATCTCTGCGTGGTGCCCTCCCACATCGACCTCTCGGCGGTGGAAATGGCGTTGGCTGGTCGCAGTGGCCGCGAACTGATTCTGCGGCAGCGGCTCGAGGCCGACGCGAGGTGTCATCCCGATGCGGGCCACGCCGAGCCCTTCGATTACATGGTGATCGACTGCCCTCCGTCACTGGGGCTCTTGTCGCTCAACGCCATGGCCGCGGTGGACGAGGTGTTGCTGCCCCTGCAGCCGCATTTCCTCGCCTTGCATGGCCTCAGCAAACTCCTCGAGACGATTGAGCTGGTCTCGGAGCATGTGAATCCACGGTTGCGTCTCCTCGGCGTGGTGCTCTGCATGTATGAGGCGGGCACGCGGCTGGCCGCGGAAGTCGGCCGCGACGTGCAGTCGTTCTTCGCCTCGGCCGAGAAGAAGCATCCGGCCTGGGGCTCGGCCCAGGTCTTCGAGACGCGGGTCCGCCGCAATATCCGGCTGGCCGAGGCGCCAAGCTTTGGGCAGTCAATCTTCGACTACGCCCCCGACTCATATGGCGCCGCCGACTATGCGGCGCTCGCTGCCGAGGTGGATCAGGCTGCCGCGGTGTTGCGCGACGGCGTGCGGCGGGCGGCCTGACCGGCCCGCACAAGCCGCTCCGCCAGTCCCGACCGACGGGTTGGGTTGCTGATATTGCCCGCGGCCTCCGCGGTGACGGGCGCGGTGTTCGGAGACGCGTAGAGTTCCGGCATCCACCAATAGCACGACTCGTACGGATCGACGCCCGCCAGAATCCCCGTGGCATCGTAGTCTTCCGGAGAGGCAAACAGTCCGGCGCACCCGGCGGCAAGGCCGTCGAACCCGCTGGCCGTCTGCGACGGGGCGGATGGGCGGGGAGGCTGTAGGCGATTCCGTTCCAGCATGATCGTGTCAGATGCCGAAAGGCGTGAGGGGGGAGAGTCGGTCGCTGCAGTTCAGGCACAGGCCTGATGGAGTGTCTTTCGGAACGTCGCCACGGCGTAGGCCAATATTCCGTGGAGCAGTGGGTTTTTGTCGTCCAGCAGGGTCGTTGGGGAAGACCACTGCTATCCGAGATTCTGCTTTGGGAAAATGGGGCAATCAAGAGAATTTGCGAAATTTGCGTAGATTTTGTTGATTTTGGGCTCTTGCGGCCAATTTTCGGTAGATTTTTGCTGAGGCAAGCTGCCATGCACGTCATGAAAATGCTCTGGAAAGACACGTTCCACACGGCGATCCGCCCGGCTCATGTCCGGTGGGCAATCGCCTGCGTTCTGGCCGGCGCGGCCGTTGCCGGAATGCCGCTGGTAAGCAGGCATGGATCGCCGGCAGCTGCGGCCGAAGGGACTGCCGCCACCCAGAAAGGCTTCCGGCGGCTGGCCCCCGGCGTGCTCACCGTGATTCCGCCCCGTGCCAGCAGTGATTCCCACGCGGTGCGTGGCGATCTGCTGGAGGTGACCCGTGGGTTTCAGGATCAGGCGTGGAAGCCGCAGCTGGCCCCAGCGAACACGACCCTCGTCGAACGGGCCAAAAACCGTGAGTTCCAGAGAGATATCTGGTGCCTGGAGTTTGCCTTCAAGCCACCGCGGTTCATGGATGTCGATGTGCCCGCGGCCGAACTCCGCATGCAGCGGAAGCGGGTGTGGTATCTCGTCTATCGCGTGCGAAACACGGGTGGCCGCCGCACCGTCATCGACAAGGACGATCCCACGAAACGGACCGTCGAACCGTTCGAGACTCCGGTACGGTTCGTGCCCCACTTCGTGCTCGAGAGCCTGGAGCCACTGACGGAAGCCGAGGGGGATACCGCCTATCGCAGCTACCTCGACCGCGTCGTCCCCAATGCCATGGGGCCCATTCGCCGCCGTGAGGACCCATCGCGTGAGCTGTTCGACAGTGCCAGCATGGCCGGCACCGACATCCCGCCGGGCGGGGAACGATGGGGCGTGGCCGTCTGGGAAGACATCGATCCGCGGATCGATTTTTTCACCATCACCGTTCGCGGGCTCACCAACGCGATCCGCTGGCGGGAGTCGGAGGGGGCGACGTTCGCCAAAAACCTGCCGCCGAGCTCCGAGATGGATCATGCCCTGGAGAGCCTGCGGCTCGACTTCTGGCGGCCCGGCGACGATCGTGACGAGGCCGACGAGGAACTGAACGTTGGCTACGCGGGAATGTTCGAGCGGATGACGCTGGGCGGAAAGCTGCTGGAGGCGTTGGGACGGCCGCAGGTGGTGAAGTCGCGGCCCGTGGCCGGACTCGCTGACCTCGGCCTGGCGTGGTCCGATCTCGTCGTGCCCGACAAAAACGGCGAGGCGATCCGCGGCGGTGACCTGATCCCGCTGGCAAAGGTCGTGCGGGCGGTGGACACCATCCCCGATCCGACGGCCCGCGGCCCGCTGGTGCGGGCGGTTTTTGGCGACCTGGGGGTCGAGTATTTCGAGCAGTTGTCGCGGGCGTTGGCGGGGCCGGTCGATGCCGATCGGGATGCCTCGCGGCGGCAGGCGTTGGCGGCGATCGATCTCACGCCAGAAGGCGTGCAGCAGAAGCCGCTCGAATCGCTGGCAAAGGTGCTCGAGTCGCTCGTGGAGATCCCGCCTGGCGATGCCAGGCAGCAGCGGGCTGAGGCCTTCTTCGGCGCGGCCGCCCCCAAAGTCGGCAGCCTCACGAGGGAACTCTCGATGGCCCGCACACTGGCGACGCTGGAAGAACTCAACGTCAACCGGCAGCGGCTCCCCGGCAGCGACGGCCTGACCGCCTTTGACGTGATCTCGCCGGCCATTCAGGCACAACAGGATCCGGAGCAGCGGGAGGGGCTCCTCGAGGGGCTGTTCGGGCCGCGGGGGCCAAGCCTCTACGGCAGGGCCACGGAAGTGCCCGAGGGCATTGACCACTCCTGGGTTTTCAAGTACGAAATTGACGGTGAATAGTGTTGCCGGCAGTGCATCGACCTGTCTGGTGGGCACTCTCTCCGCCTCCTCCCAAATACACACAGCGAATACACCCAGCAGGAGCGTCGTCTCGACGCAGCAAACACCATGGCACATAAAAAAGGTCAGGGCTCCAGCCGCAACGGCCGCGATTCCAACGCCCAGAGGCGTGGCGTGAAGAAGTTCGGTGGCCAGCAGGTCCGCGCGGGCAACATCCTCGTTCGGCAGGTGGGCTCCAAGTTTCACGCCGGCAAAAATGTGGGCACGGGCAGCGATTTCACACTCTTCGCCCTGGTCGACGGCGTGGTCGGGTTTGACCGCGAGGGCCGGCGCATCAACGTGCTCGCTGGCTGAGCGTGTTTGTAGACCGCGTCCAAATTGAAGTAGCGGCGGGCAACGGCGGACGCGGTTGCAAGAGCTTTCGTAGGGAGAAATACATCCCTCTCGGCGGCCCCGATGGTGGCAACGGTGGCGACGGCGGCTCGGTGATCATGCGGGCTCAGGCGGGCGTCGATTCTCTGGCCCCGCTCGCCCATCGCAAGCAGTGGCGGGCTCCCAGTGGCGATTCGGGCGGACCCGCCAACTGCCACGGCCGCATGGCGGAGGATCTCGTGCTGCTCGTGCCCCCCGGCACGGTCGTGATCGACGAGACAACCGGACTGGTGCTCAAGGATCTGGCCACACCTGGTGACACGATCGTGGCCGCCAAGGGCGGGCAAGGGGGGTGGGGCAATCTCCATTTCAAGTCGTCCACGAATCGTGCTCCACGTGAGACCACACCCGGCGAGAAGGGGGAGGCGCGCCGCCTGCTGCTCGAACTGAAGGTGATTGCCGATGTCGGGCTCGTGGGCAAGCCGAACGCCGGCAAGAGTACGCTTCTCTCGCGGCTTTCCCGGGCCCGCCCCGAAATCGCCGACTACGCATTCACCACCAAGAAGCCGATGCTCGGCATCGTGGCCGTATCGCGGGATCGCAGTTTCGTGCTCGCCGACCTGCCGGGTCTGATCGAGGGAGCCCACGCGGGCATCGGGCTCGGGCACGAGTTTCTGCGGCACGTGGAGCGGGCTGGAATTCTCGTGCACGTCGTCGAGCCATCACCGGTCGACGGCAGTGATCCGCTGATGAATTATCGAGCCATTCGGGATGAGTTGGTTCGCTACGACGAGCGTCTGGGGAGGCGGCCGGAGATCGTGGTCGTGAGCAAGGCCGAACTTCCCGATGCGGAGTCGATTCGTGACTCGCTCGCCGCACAGATCGGCCGCGACGTGATCGCCGTGAGCGCGGTGACCGGCCAGGGGCTCGACCGGCTGTTGCACGCGATCGTGGCGCAGCTCGACGCACCGTAAGCTCGTGGCAAAGAGGCGTCTCCATGACAACTCCCGGAAAAGCTCCCGTTTGTCTTGGCGATACCGTGCTTCTGGCCGACGTGGGCAATTCGCGGATCAAGCTGGCCGTGGTGTCGGACCACGGCATCGACGCCTCGGGGGTGCGGCGGCTGCCGACGGTCACGAAACGGCAGGATCTCGATAGCCACGGATTTCGGCCCGCCAACCTGGAAAACTGGCTCAATCAGGCGGCGCCCTCTTCCGCGGTGGTGCTCGTGGCCAGCGTTCATGACGCCGCCGCAGCCAGGCTCGAGGCCGCCATCGCCGAACTCTCCGCCACCCGGCATCGCGTCTTGAGACAGCGGCGAATCGTGCATGGTGACCTGCCGCTTGAGATCCTGGTCGCCGAGCCTCACAAGGTGGGGATCGATCGGCTAGCAGCCGCCGCCGCCGCCAGCCTCGTGAGGCGATCCGGGCATCCCGCGATCATCGTCGACTGTGGGACTGCCGCCACGGTCGGTATCGTCTCCGCGAGCGGGGCCTTTCTCGGGGGTGCCATCCTGCCTGGGCCGGCGCTGATGGCCCGGGCGCTCGCAGAAGGCACAAGCCGGCTGCCGGCCGTAGCCTCGCTCGAGCAGGAGGCACCTCCGGTTATGCCCGGCCGCTCGACGCAGGAGGCGATCGCCGCCGGCATCGGCTGGGGGATCCGCGGAGCGATCGCCAGGCTTGTGGAAGAGGCCCGGGGCTCGATCGGTGCCGAGGCCGACGTGATCCTCACCGGCGGCTGGCGGGGGGCGGTCCGCGATGCCCTTCCCGGGGCGATCGAGATGCCGGAACTGGTGCTCGCCGGCATCGCGCTGGCCGCGGACCGAGCCTGCTCCCGGTGAGGGGCGAGGTCTTTGGGCACGCTCGGAAATTCCGGGTAGAATCTGGTTTTTCACTGGTTTCTTTTTTCTCGCACCGCATGCAGGACGCCATGACCGCCGTGAGTACCGCCCAGAAGGCTGAATCCAGGCCCGATCATGGCCGCGCGCGGGCGCTCGCCGCGGCGCGCGTCGCCGACGAGAACCGTGGCACCGATGTGCATGTCCTTGATCTGCGCGGACTTACCGACGTTTTTGATTACTTCGTACTGGCCACGGGCTCGAGCCGCCGGCAGCTCCATGCCATGGCCGACGAGATCGAGCAGATGATGAAGAAGGAGATGCACGACAGCCGTCGCGGCAGCGAGGGCTACGAAGAAGGCCGCTGGATCGTGCTCGACTACGGCGACGTGGTCGTGCACCTGTTCGACGCGGAATCGCGGGAATACTGGGATCTCGAGCATCTCTGGAGTGGCTGCAAAACCGTGTCGCTGCCTTCCGCCGCTGCGGCCGCGGGGACGTCACGGTGACCGCTGCAGGCGGCGATGCGGGCCGCGCGTCGGTACAGGATTCCCTCAAGCATTCCCCCAAGCATTCCCTGAGCGGGACCACGTTTCGCGGGGCTCTCCGCGGCATATTCCGGGCGGCACTTGAGCGGCTGTCCGCGGATGGAGTCGTCAGTATTGCAGCGGAGGAGTTGCCGGGCCTTATCGATCAGGTCCGTGAGACGGCCGACCCGAAATTTGGCGATTATTCCGGCACGATGGCGATGGCGCTGGCCAAACGGGCGGGGCTCAAGCCGCGGGATGTGGCCGTGGAAATCATCCGCCGGCTCGACGTGGGCGACCTGTTTGAGATGCCGACGGAGCCGGTGGGCCCAGGCTTTATCAACCTGCGTGTCCGCCAGGATGCGTTGGCCAGAGCGGTCGTTGCGGCTGTCCGCGATCCGCGGATGGGGGTCGCGCCGGTCGCCACGCCGGAGACGATCGTCATCGACTTCGGCGGGCCGAATGTCGCCAAGCCGATGCACGTGGGCCACATCCGCTCGACGGTGATCGGCGACGCCCTCGCCAAGATCCTCCGATTTCGTGGCCACCACACGATCACCGACAACCATCTCGGTGACTGGGGAACGCAGTTCGGCATGATCCTCTGGGGCTGGAAGCACTGCCGCGACGATGCCCGGTTTGCTGCCGACCCAACCGCCGAATTAGGCCGTCTCTACCGGCTCGTGCGGAAGGTGGCCGACGCCAAACCCGAGGAACTGTCCCGCGATCCCGAGGCGGCGGCGCTCGCAGCGCGGTATCCGGACACCGGCCGGGAGGTGCTCGCCGAAACGGCGAAACTGCACGAGGGTGACCCTGAGAATAGGGCCCTCTGGGAGCAGTTCATGCCCTTCTGCCGCGCCGAGATCGACCGCATCTTCTCGCGTCTGCACGTCTCGTTCGACCATGCCCTCGGTGAGAGCTTCTTTCAGCCCATGCTGGCGGGCGTTGTGGCGGAGCTGATGGCTGATCCGGCCGTGCGGGCCCGGGAGAGCCGCGGTGCGATCGGCATCTTCTTGGGCGGCGAGGATGCGCCCCCGTTCCTGATCCGCAAGGCGGACGGGGCGTTCCTCTACGCCACGACCGACCTGGCGACGCTCCAGTGGCGGATGGAGCACTGGAAGCCCGACCGCATCCTCTACGTGGTCGACAGCCGGCAGGGGCCGCATTTCGAGCAGCTGTTCGCGACGGCGAAGCTGTGGGGCTGCGGCGATCGGCAGCGGATC
>CANHYS010000089.1 GCA_947464585.1 Planctomycetaceae bacterium
CGGACCAACGGGCGCGGCCACCACCAGGATGCGTTTTCCGGCGGTGGCATCGTAGCGGCTGGACCGGGCGATCCGTCCGGCGCGGGCTTCCTCGACGAGTGCATCAGCCGTCGCAGACCGTTCCCCGACGGCGCCGCCCGGGGCGGACGTGGCCAGCACGGTTCCGTCGGGAGCGAGGAGGTCCATGCGTGCCCGCATGCCGCCGACCATCCGCCGTGTGGCGTCGGCGAACGTGGTGGGATCAAGCGTGTCGGCGCGATCGGGAAAGATCGCGGTCAGCCCCGTCGCCACGTCGGCCACCCGCTGCAACTGGGAGGCATCGGCCAGCCGGGCCAACTGCACGCTTGCCAACCAGAAGCAGCCGACCAAGCCTGCTGCGACCAGCGCGCAGAAGCCCGCGAACACATGCCAGACGAACCGCGAGCGGGCCATGAATAACTACGCAAAAGCTGCGAAGGACTGCGAACGACCGGGACGGACAGGGAAGGACTCTGGACCGAGACTCGTGTCACGCCCGGAACCGGTATCCCACGCCACGGACGGTTTCGATGTAGGAACCGAACTCGCCGAGTTTCTTGCGCAGGCCGGCGACCTGGACGTCCACCGAGCGCTCCGTCACAGGATAATCCTCCCCCTTGACCGCGTCGACAATCTGCGTGCGGGTGTAGGCCCAGCCCGGCCTCTTGGCCAGAAATTGCAGCAGGGCAAACTCGGTATAGGTCAGTTCGACCGGTGCACCGCCCAGGGTCACCTCGTGCCGGCCGGGATGGATCGACAGTTCGTGGACGTCGATCGTCGTCTCCTGGTCGGCCTTCGAATCGGCCTCCTTGCGTCGCAGGAGGGCCTTGACGCGGGCCGAGAGCACCCGCGGGCTGAATGGCTTGGCGATGTAGTCGTCGGCACCGCGTTCGAGCCCCGCGACCATGTCGCTCTCCTCGCCCTTCGCCGTGAGCATGATGATCGGGATGTCGCGTGTCTTGGGGTCGCTCTTGAGCCGCCGGCAGACCTCGAGGCCGTCCACTGCAGGGAGCATCCAGTCGAGCACGATCAGGTCGGGCGGCTGCTTCCGCGCGGTCTTGAGCGCGTCTTCACCGGTGCCGACGCACTGCACCCGATACCCCTCCTTGGAAAGCTTGTAGCTCACCAATTCCAGCAGATCCTCCTCGTCGTCGACCACAAGGATCTGTTGTCCGGCCATCGGGGCAATCACTTTCTGTTTCCCAGGCGGGGCCTGTACTCAAAGGCGGGGCCTGTACGCGACTTCAGAATGTCATTCGTAGTCGAGGGCCGTTAGGGTTTTGTGAGGCTTGTCGAACAGGACGGACACGGATGGCATTTTCCCCAACCAGCTACGAGAGCAGCATCTCGACGTCCTCGGCCGTCAGGCTCGAAACCATGCTCTCGTCGGCGCGGACGATCGATTCAGCCAGTTCCCGCTTGCGATCCTGGAGCGCGACGATCTTCTCCTCGACCGTGTCCCGTGCGATCAGCCGGTAGGCGAAGACGCGGCGAGTCTGGCCGATGCGATGGGCCCGGTCCACCGCCTGGGCCTCGACCGCCGGATTCCACCACGGGTCGAGGATGTAAATGTAGTCCGCCGCGGTGAGGTTGAGCCCCTGGCCGCCCGCCTTCAGGCTCACGAGGAACAGACGGCATTCGGCGTCTTCCTGGAACCGTTGCACGCGTGCCTGCCGGTCGGTCGTCTTGCCGTCGAGGTATTCGTAGGTGATCCCGCGTTGGTCGAGGTGACGGCGCACGATTGCAAGAAAACTGGTGAACTGGCTGAACACCAGCACCTTGTGGCCCTCGTCGATCACCTCCGACAGCTGCTCCAGCAGCGTGTCGAGCTTGGCTGCCGGCTCGTCGAGGCGGGCGGGATCGACGAGACCGGGGTGGCAGGCCGTTTGACGCAGCCGCAGCAGCGCCTCGAGCACCGCGATCCGCGACCGGCCGATGCCCATGCGACCGATCCGGCCCGACAGCTCCAGACGGTAGTGCTCCCGCAGTTCGTCGTAGGCCTTCCGCTGTTCCTCGCCGAGTTCGCAGAACAGCGTCTGCTCGGTCTTCTCTGGCAGGTCGGAGAGCACCTGCGTCTTGGTACGCCGCAGGAGGTAGGGTCGGACGGCGCGGGCCACGACATCGGAGCTGGTGCGGCCGCCGGCCAGAAACCGCTTGAGCCGCGTGGCGCTGCCGAGCTGGCCGGGATTGAGAAACTCGAAGATGCTCCAGAGTTCGCCGATGTGGTTCTCCACGGGCGTGCCGGTGAGGGCCAGGCGATGGCGTGCCCGCAGGAGGCGGCAGGCCTTGGCCGCCTGGCTGGCGGCATTCTTGATCGATTGCGCCTCGTCGAGCACCACGTAGTCGAACTCGATCTCGCGGTGGTTGATGATGTCGCGGCGCAGGGTGCCGTAGGTGGTGAGGATGATGTCGTGGTCCGCCAGGGACCCCGCCTCATCGACCCTGGTATTCCCCGTGTAGTTGAGCACCCGCAACGACGGCGCGAACTTGCGGGCTTCCTCGATCCAGTTGAACACGAGGCTCTTCGGCACGATGACCAGCGACGGGCGATGCGCGATGCCGCCGGCGGTGAGCAGCGTTTGCCGCCGAACGAACATCGCCAGCACCTGGATCGTCTTGCCGAGACCCATGTCGTCGGCCAGGCAGCCGCCCAGGCCCATCCGTTCGAGGAACGAGAGCCAGCCGAGCCCTTCCCGTTGGTAGTGGCGCAGCGTTCCCTGAAAGCCTTCCGGTTCATCCTCGGCCTCAGGACGTTCGCCGCGGGACAGCTCATCGCGAATCCGTTCGAAGGCCTCGTCGACGTGCGACTGCGGCTGGCCCGCCAAGAGCGCGTCGAGGAGGGCCATCTGGATCCGGCCATACCTGAGGCGACCATCATGCTTCTGTGCGAGCACCGCCATCGGCTCGATCTGCGCCGCGAGCGACTCGGGCAGGATCCCCATGGAACCATCCGACAGCTCCACGGAGCGGCTCCCCTTCGCGAGCGCCTCGAGCAAGGCGGGGAGATCGGCCGTGACACCGCCGAAGTCGATCGCCGCAGACAGTTCAAACCAGTCGATCCCGCTGGTCACGTTCCAGGCCACGCTGCCGGCCGGCCGGTAGCGGCGACCGGATACCTCGACCGTCCAGCCCGCGGCGGCCAATTGCGACACCGAGGCGTCGAGCCTGGCGCGGGCGATTTCCACGTGGTGGCCGACGTCGGTGGCATCCGTGTCGCCGGTCCGCGGCGCCGTGCCGCCATACCGTGGCAGCATCGCGATCGCGTCGCGTTCCGCGGCCCGGTCGCGCCGCACGAGGATCCGCCGTGCAGGGTCGGTGGCGCCGCCAGCGGGCGCATCGGCGGCGACCAGGATGCCGGCGTAGTCGAACCAGATTCGGCCAGCGAGCTGGACACGTGGCGTCGAACGGCGCCGCGACGGCCGGATGGCACGGCCACCGCCGTCTTCATCGGGCGGCACCATCTCGTCCTCGGCATCGAGGCTGACGGTGGGGGAATCATCGAGCACGAGCTTGGGTCGCGGGGTGCCCGATTCAATCTGCCAGCCGGTCCAGCCAGGCAGTTCCAGCCGCGGCAGATCGGCCACCATCGCGAGTCGGTCGATGAGTCCATCGACCTGACTGCCTGAGAATTCGATCGGACCGCGACGTTCAAATTGTTCCATCCAGCCGCCGGTGCCGGTCACGGCCAGTCGCGCCAGCCGATCATCGAACACGATCAGTCCTGACCGCAGGATCGCCCGGGGAGTCCGCAGGTCCTTCCGCTCGCTGCCGCGCACGAGCATGCCGCGGAGCGTCGCCCGGCCCGGCCGCGGCAACGGCTTGCCCTCGGCGGCCATGTCGGCCACGGTCTCGGCGCGGGTGCTCGCAACGTCGTCGGGCTCGAGCACGAGCGCAAATTCCCAAGGCCGTCCGCTATCCCACACCAAGGGCACGACGAGGTCGGGGTTTCGCCGCGGCTCGGGCTGCAGCACGAGGCGGCCGGTCTCGCAGAGCATGGCCAGATGCGTGGCCGCCGATTGCGAGCTCACCACCACGCGGGCGATCGTCCGCCGTTCGAGCGGCTCGGTGCCGCCGAGTTCACCCACGGCCAGGGCGCCGACGAGCTGCGCGAGGATGGACCGCTCCTGGGCATCGAGCTGATCGAGCTCCACCTGCCCCGGGCCGATCACGATCGGCCGGGGCCGGCCGGTGGCGTTGCCCGCCACGTCGAGCTGCATCCGCCCGGGCACGAGCACGGCCGCGCGGGCGTCCGCTGAAGCGGCGAGATCGAGCAGAAAGATGACCGCGCCGGCTGATTTGCGGCTGTCGGTGATCGTGACCATACGATCACGCACGGCCGGCTCGACGAGCCGCCGGCGTTCGTCGAGTTCGGTCGCCCAGGCTGGGAGTCGCGTCGATCCCGAGCGGCTGCCAACGGTGACCGCGCTTGTCACGGGGGGAGACACGTTCCGCACGGCGGGGTTTCGGGAGGCTCCGTGGTGCTGATCCGCGTCGTCGTCTTCAACACTCCTGTCGTCCTCGGCCGCCAGCTCTTCGTGGTCATCGGCCGGCACAATGTCGAGCGCCAGCGGGGTGTGGTCGTGCAGGTTCGAGAACAGCCCCCGACGGTCGACCTCGAGCAGCACCGCAGCCAGGAGCGCACAGGGCTTGCCGGTCCGGCCCACGGGGCTGCTGGAGTGGCTTTCAAGCGACATGCCGCCCTTGCGGCGGGCCGAGAGTTCCAGTCGCACCTCCTGGGCCTCTCCATCGTCGCCGTCGATGGTCGCATGCACGTGTCCGACCCGCGGACACCAGACTCGCTTGAGCACGAGCAGCCGTGCCTTCGCGATATCAGCGGGTTCGAACAGATTGAACAGGCGTTTTTCCAGGCTCGTCATGCGGCACATACCAGGTGGGAAAGTGGTTGCGCACGACGCAACGGCAGCGGGGCCGTTTTGCGCGCAACACGCTGTTGTACCCCGCCGGGGCCACGCTTGGCGAGGGGCGGGCCTCACGCGGCTACGAGTTCTTGACCGTCGCGATCAGTTCGAGCACGTTTTCCACAGGCGTCTGGGGGAGAATGCCGTGGCCGAGGTTGAAGATATGGCCCGGGCGGCCGGCGGCCTGTGCCAGCACGTGCTGCGTCTGCCGGCGGACCGTGTCGCGGTCCGACAGCAACACCACCGGATCGAGGTTGCCCTGTACCGCACGATCGTAGCCGACCGTCCGCCAGGCATCGCCCAGTTCGATCCGCCAGTCGATGCCGATCACGGAGCCACCCGCTTCGGCGAGGAGTGGCAGAAGCGCGGGATTGCCTGTGGCAAAGTGAATCACCGGTGCCCGCTGCGCCGCCTCGTGGATCGCCGTGCGGCTGTGTGGCAGTACGTAGCGCGTGTAGTCGTCGGGGGAGAGGCAGCCGACCCAGCTGTCGAAGAGCTGCACGAGCTGCGCGCCGGCATCGAGCTGGGCCACGAGATAGCGGCTCACGGCGCGGGCGATCCTGTCCATGAGGTCGTGCCAGGCCGCCTCGTGGCGGTACATGAGCGTCTTGGTGTGGAGCCAGGCTTTGCTCGTGCCCCCCTCGATGCAGTAGCCGGCCAGCGTGAAGGGCGCACCGGCGAAGCCGATCACGGGAATCGAATCGTCGAGCCCCGCGCGGGTGGCCCGCACGACGTCCATCACGTAGCCGAGCGGCTCGAGATCCTCGAGCTCATGGAGCCGTTGCACGTCGGCCGGTTCGCGGAGCGGATTGTGGATCACCGGGCCCTCCCCCGCCGCGAACTCCAGATCCATGCCCATCGGCTCGAGGATGGGGAGCAGATCGCTGAAGATGATCGCCGCATCGACGCCGAGCCGGTCGACCGTGGCGATCATCACCTCCGCCGACAGCTGCGGATTCTTCACCAGCCCCATGAAGTCAACCTGCTGCCGTACCCGGCGGTATTCCGGCAGGTAGCGGCCCGCCTGTCGCATCAGCCACACGGGAGTGCGTTCCACCGGCTCGCGGCGGCAGGCCCGCATGAGCAGGGCCTGACGCCGGCGATCTGCTGCAGACACGCCGTTAGCAGAGTCCAGAGCCAGCGGGGAACGAATCGGCTGGGACGGGGTGGGATCGGTTGGGAGGCTGGGGTCGGACATCGGGTGCTCGGGGGGCGATGGAAAAACAGGGACGGGAGCGAATTTCGCATGTCAACGGTGAGGGATCGGACTCATACAGGAGCGAAATTCGCTCCCGTCCCTCTTTTCCGAGCAGACTACAATAATCTGGCGACGCACCGCAGGGACCAGCATGATCGAATTCGTATCGGGTATTTCAGTCGTCTGCTTCGCGGCGAGCTACGCCGTGGCGTTGGCCTGCGAGGCGTCCAGGCTGCTCTTCCGCTCCGGGGTGCGGGGGGCGGCCATGATCGCCTTCGCCGTGGCCGGGCTCGTGGCCCACACGTTGTTCCTCGCCTGGCGGGCCACCACCGAACCGGCGGTGCCCCTGTCGAGCGCCTTCGATTGGTATCTCTTGGCCGCCTGGCTGCTGGCAGGCGGCTATCTGTGGCTGACGATCGCCAACCCACGCACCCCCGTCGGGCTGTTCATGCTGCCGGTGGTGCTGGGACTCATCGGCGCTGCGCAGGTATCCAGCCGGGCTCCGTTTCCGCAGAGTCCGGCCACGCAGATCTGGGGCGCCATCCATGGCTGCTTCAATCTGGCGGCAAGCGTGGCCGTGGCCATCGGCGCCCTGGCAGGAGCGTTGTGGCTGATCCAGGCGGGCAGGCTGGCCCGCAAGCAGCCGCCGCTTCGCAGCTTTCGCCTGCCGAGCCTCGAGCGTCTCGCGCACACCACCGATCGGACGCTCATGATCGCGGCGTGGACGGCCGCGGCAGGCTTCCTCTCGGGCATGGTCCTCAATGCCGTCAACCGGCAACGCGGGCTCTTGGAGACCGTGCCCTGGACCGATCCCGTGGTCTTGAGGATGGCGGCGCTGGTGGCGTGGCTGGTGACGGCGGCCGTGGCGGCGCGGGTGACCCGCCGCAGCGCTGACGGGCCGCGGACAGCCGCCTGGCTGTCGCTGGTCAGCTTCGGCATGCTCACGGTGTCGATCCTGTGGGGGCTTTTTGGAACGACGCGACACGGCGCGCCGCCGGTGCAGCCTGCGGTCTCGCAGGCCGTCGACCAGCATCCCGTCGACCGGGAGTCCGCGCCATGACGCTGGCCTTCGTTGGCGGAACCCATCGCACGGTGCCCTTGGCGCTTCGCGAGCGGCTGGCCTTCTCCGCCGAGCAGGCGGCCGAGGCGCTCACTCGTTTTCGCGAGCGATTTCCTGGTCGGGAGGGCGTGCTGCTCTCGACCTGCAATCGAGTGGAGTTCTACGCCGCCGGTGCGGAGGCCGACGGGCCGCCGCCACCGCCCGACCAGCTCGTGTCGTTTCTGGCGGAATGCCGGGGCATCGATGCAAGCCTGCTCACTCCCGTGCTC
>CANHYS010000090.1 GCA_947464585.1 Planctomycetaceae bacterium
AAAAGCACCCATCCCATTCCGGCTTGGAGGCGACAATCGGCATGACTTCCGATATAAAAGCAACGGTTCAACCCAACGCGATTTTATTTTTTCTCCATCCGTTTCCGTAGGAGCATCCTTTCGATGGCAGCCGCACACAGCACTGGTTCCGAGGCGTTTCCGGGTATCACGAAGATCCGCTACGAAGGCCCCGCGACGAAGAACATGCTGGCGTTCCGCCACTACGATCCCGACGCCCTGGTCGAGGGAAAGACGATGCGTGACCACCTGCGGTTCGCCGTCTCCTATTGGCACACCTTCCGCGGCACCGGCAGCGACCCCTTCGGCGCCCCGACCATGATCCGCCCCTGGGAGAAGGGGGGCGACACGCTCGAGGCGGCGCTGGCCCGCGTCGCGGTGGCGTTTGAGTTCATGGAGAAGCTCGGCGTGGGCTTCTACTGCTTCCACGACCGCGACGTCGCCCCCGAGGGCAAATCGCTCGCCGAGTCGCACAAGAACCTCGACGCCGTGGCCGCCGCGCTCAAAGCACATCAGGAAAAAACGGGCATCAAGCTCCTCTGGGGCACGGCCAACCTCTTCTCGAATCCGCGGTACGTGCATGGCGCCGCCACCAGCTGCAACGCCGAGGTCTTCGCCTATGCCGCCGCACAGGTGAAGAAGGCGATGGAGGTCACCCACTCGCTCGGCGGCGCGGGCTATACGTTCTGGGGCGGCCGCGAGGGCTACCAGTGCCTCTGGAACACCGACATGAAGCGGGAGGTCGACCACCTCGCCCGGTTCATGCACATGGCCGTCGACTACGCGAAGGAGATCGGCTTCACCGGCCAGTTCTACTTCGAGCCCAAGCCCCGCGAGCCCACCAAGCATCAGTACGACTTCGACTGCGCCACCTGCATCAACTTCCTGCGGGCCTACGGCCTGGAGAAGCACGTGAAGATGAACATCGAGACCAACCACGCCACGCTCGCCGGCCACGAGATGCAGCATGAGCTGGAGTATGCCGGCATGCAGGGCTACCTGGGCTCGATCGATGCCAACACCGGCGACACGCTGGTGGGCTGGGACACCGACCAGTTCCCGACCAACATCTATCTCACCACGCAGATCATGTATTCGATCCTCAAGTACGGCGGGCTGGCCCCCGGCGGCGTGAACTTCGACGCCAAGGTCCGCCGCGAGAGCTTCGAGCCCGTCGACCTGTTCCATGCCCACATCGGCGGCATGGACGCCTTCGCCCGCGGCCTGAAGATCGCCGCGGCGATGCGGGCCGACGGCGCCATCCAGAAGCTCGTCGACGAGCGGTATGCGAGCTGGTCGGGCCCGCTGGGCAAGCGGATCGAGGCGGGCAGCGAGAACTTTGCGACGCTCGAGAAGGAGATGCTCGCCAAGGGGGAGGCGGCTGCCTGCACGAGCGGCCGTCAGGAACTCTTCGAGAACGTGATCAACACCTACCTCTGACCGGGTGCGGGCTGGTCGAGCATGGTCCGCCTTTGCATGGTTCCCATCTGCCTGCGATCCGCCGTCGTGGTCGCTGCCGTGCTGGCGGGCGGCGCTGTCGCCGCTGAGCCACGCCCCGGACTCGCCACCGGCGCGTGGAAGCTCGAGAGCCTCAGGCTTCACGACGGGCGACGGCTGGAGGGGCTCGTTGTCGAGCCCACAGCCGCCGGCGAACACCGCGACCCGACAGCCCCGATCGGATTCGTGCAGATCGTCCAGCCGCCGGGCAGGATGATGGAGCTGATCACCTGGGCGCCGATCAGCGCGGCGAGGATCGCGGCAATCGAGCCACTCCCGGCGGCGGAACATGCCCTGCTGGCAAAACGGGTGGACGAGTTTCGCAACCGCCGCGGCAGGCAGCATGCGGCCGAGACGGCGGTGACGCTCGTCCGTGACGATGAAGACGAGGCCTGGCGGTATGCCGGCCGCTGGTTCGCCATGCGCAGCACAGCCGACCCGAGCCTCACCCGCAAGGCAGTGGTGCTCCTCGAACAGGTCTTCGCGGCGCTCGAAGCGCTCGTGCCCCTGCCGCCGGCACCGGGGGAGGAATCGGCGCCGCTGCTCCTGGTCACACTGTGCGGCACCGCCGCCGAATACCGGGGCGTGCAGGAGACGCTCGGAATCGCAGCCGATCATCCGGCATTGTATGTGCCTGCCCTTGGGCATCTCGTGGCCGGCAGCGACCTGCCCGCAATGATCGAGCAGGAGCGGACCGCGGCCGACAGCCTCGCGCTCACCGAACGGGAAATCGTCGACCGGGACCGATCGTTCGAGGTCGACGTGCGGCGGCTCGCGGGCGACCTGGAAAAGCAGGGGATCCCCGCCGTTAAACGAGCCGAGGTGGTGCACGCGGCCCGTAGTCGCTGGCAACGCGAACGCGATGAGATGCTCGGCCAGGTGGTCGCTGCCCGCCGCGACAACGCGGCGAATGTCGCCGACGCCCGCCGCGCGTTCGCGGCCAGGCTCACCCATGAAGCATGGCATGCGTATGCCAATCGTCGGCTCGTCGCGAGCGGTCGGCGGCCGCTCCCGCTGTGGCTCGACGAGGGACTCGCCCAGGTCTTCGAGACGGCGCCACTCGAGGCGGGCGAACTGCGACTCGATGCCCCCGATCCGGTCCGGCTCAAGGCGCTCGAGGAATTGCTGGCAGGCCGTGATGCGCCGCCGCTCGTGGACCTGCTCCGGGCTGGACAGAGCCAGTTTCTCATCGGCCACGCCGGCGGACGAAAAGCCAGCCAGCAGAGCTACCTGATGGCCTGGGGGCTGGCATTCCACCTGGCTGTGCTCGAGCCGGTGCTCACGCCAGCCTCATTGGCGGCGATCTGCGAACCGATTGCCGGGGCCGATGAGTCGGCGCGCGTGGTGGAATTCGAGCGGCTCGTGGGCATGCCGATCGCGGAATTCGACGCAGTCTGGCGACGACGCATGCTCTCGCTGCGGCCGCGCTAGCTGGCCGCCGGCCCGGTGACCGGTGCGGCCACGCGTTCGAGAGCAGTGCGGATTTTGGCGAGCCGCTCGGGGTCGACCACTTTCCGCCCCGCTTCATCGGTGACGTGGAACGCATCCACAACCTGGTCGAGATAGGTGCCGATCTTCGCCGACCGGACCGAGAGCCCCTCTTCGAAGATCGTCCGCGCGATCGCGTAGAGCAGACCGACTGAGTCGTGGGCAAACACTTCAAGGATCGTGGCGTGCGCGGAACTTTCGTTGTCGAACCGCACGCGGGCAGGCGCGATCGCGGCGAGATTGGGCAGTGGTGCAAACGGATTCCAGCGTCGCGTGAACGACGGGGATCGGTCCGCCTTGACCGCAGCGCGGATGGCGGACGAGATCTCGGCCAACCGCTCCGCCGGCGGTTCGTCCGCGTAATCGGGATCATTCACCACGAAATGGTCGAGCACGAGCCCCTGGTCGAGCGTGTGGATGTCGGCCGCAAGAATCTCCAGCCGCTGGCTGGTCAGCGCGCCGGTGAGCCGATGGAACACGCCGCTGGCGACCGATTCCCGCGCCGCCACCGTGACCGCGACGGTGCCGGTTGCCGGCTGCCAGCGAGTGCTGATGAACATGCCGTCTGCCGCCAGACGCGACAGCTTTCCCAGTTCCTCGAGCATGCAGCGCGGCTCGGTGTCGTGGAGATAGGAGAGCGGCAGTTGCCGGGCGAGCCGGACGACGCCGTCGTCGGCATCGCGGCTCGCGATGAGTTCGTCGAGCACGCGGCGATGACGTTCCGCCGCCACCGATGGAGTTTCGCCGTCGAGGGTGCCGAGCGTGCGGAAGTAGAGTTCGCCGAGCAGGTCGGCCTTCCACCGCGTCCAGACGCCCGGGCCGACGGCACTGACGTCGGCCGCGGTGAGCACCGCCAACATCCGCAGTACCTCCGGCGAGCCGACGTCGCGGGCGAACCGCACCACGAGGCTGTCGTCGGTGGTATCGCGACGAAACGCCTGATGGGCCATCACGAGATGTTTGTGCACGAGAAATTCGATGATCTCAGCCTCGTCGGCCGGCAGGCCGAATCGGGCCGCCACGTCGCGGGCCATCCGCGCGCCCAACTCGCTGTGGTCCTCGACGAATCCCTTGCCGAGGTCGTGGATCAACAGCGCCAAAAGGACGGGCTGCTTGCGGTTGATCTGCCGCCACGTATCGCCGAGCCAGCCGGCTTCATCCTGCATGTCGGCAGCCCGTTCAACGGCCACGATGCAGTGCTCGTCGACGGTGTATTTGTGGTAGTTGTTGAACTGCAGCAGATGCCGGGCGTGGGCGAACTCGGGAATCAGGATCTCGAGCGCCCCCACCTCGTGCAGCCGGCGCAATGCATATCCCAGTCGCCGCGGTCGGGCAAAGAGCCCGAGGAATCGCTGCCTGGCTGCGTCGGTGGCCGGCAGACCAGCCGTCTGGGTGCGCACCGCGGCCCATGTGGCGTGGTCGATCGGCAGATCGTAGAGCATGGCCAGTTCCACCAGCCGCACGATCGAATCGAGGCTGCCCGTCACCTGTGGCAGGCAGCCTGCCATGGCTGCCACATCGTGCGGCCCGACACGGAACAATCCGTCGACCCGGTTGCCGAGAACGCCGGAGACGAAGGTCATCGCTACGTTTGGCCGGCGGAGGCCGGCGACCAACGTCTCGACCACCTGGGCCACACCCCGCGTGTGCCTGAAGTAGTCGCGCATGAACGTCTCCACGCCGAGCATCCCGTCCCGCGACTCGATGCCACGGGCCTCTGCGATGCGAAGCTGCTGATCCCGCGTGAGATCATCTGCCGACTTGCCGGCAGAGAGATGCAGGTCGTTTCGCAGCCGCGTCAGAAATTCGGCCGCGTCGCGGAGCGTGTCGGCATCTGCCCGAGGCAGGCCGCCCACGAGCGCGAGATTGTCGAACGAGGCCTCGCCCCAGAGCACACGGCCCAGCCATCGCACCAATTGAATGTCGCGGAGGCCGCCCGGCGACCTCTTGACGTTTGGCTCAAGAAGCGAGACGGTCTCGCCATATTTGGCCGCTTCTTCGCGACGGGCCTCGACGAGGGCCCTGGCATGCCGCGACTGCCCACGCTGGACGAGCCCCCGCAGCCGCGTTTCGAGCCGTGCGACCAGATCTGGATTTCCGGCCAGCGGCCGGCATTCCAGGAGCGAACTGAGGATCGTCGGGTCGGCGGCGGACAGGCGGCAGGCTTCGTCCAGGGTCCGCACGCTCTGGCCCACATCAGCACCGGCGTCGAAGAGATCCTGCAGCAGCCGCTTGGCGGCGGCAGCGACCGGACGGGCCGCCTTCCGGTCGTGGAGCAGCATGAGATCGATGTCGGAAAACGGCGCCATCTCGCGACGACCGTAGCCGCCATGGGCGACGAGCGCTGCGTGGCGGCGGAGCGTGCCGGCGTCCGCCGCGGGCAGATCATCCAGGACGGCATCCCACAGGCCGATCACTATCTGATCACAGAGGTCGGAGGCAAGGCCGCAGGTCTGAATGCCTGGAGCGCCGGCGGCATGCTGCGCGGCAACCCTTTCGCGAAGCGACGCCAGTTGAGCCGCTGCTCGCGTGACCGCGGGGCGAAAGGTGGTCGCGGGGGCCAGTGCGGAACCGTCAGTCATGTCGCCGGATGCCATGGATCATCGGCCACGTCTTCGCGCCGATTCGCCTCCCGAGCCAGCACAAAGAGCAGGTCGCCCAAGCGGTTCAGATATTCGATCGCATTGGCTGGAATCGTTGTTTCCAGTCGGCTGGCCAGGGTGACCACGCGGCGTTCGGCCCGCCGACAGACCGTGCGGGCGACGTGGAGGGCGGCCGCCAGCGGGGTTCCCGTCGGGAGGATGAAGCACTTGAGCGGCTCGATCATCGCCTCGTGTCGATCGATCTCCGCCTCCAGAAACGCGACGTGGCCCGTCGTGATCCGCTCATCGACAGCCCCGGGCGTTGCCAACTGGGCGCCGAGGTCGAAGAGTTCGCACTGCACCCGCCGCAGGAACGCATCGAACGGGCCGGCGGCCGGGAGCGTGCGCACCAGCCCCAGATGGCTGTTGAGTTCGTCCACCGTTCCGAAGGCCTCGATCCGTGCATGGTCCTTCGACACCCGCGGCCCGCCGAAGAGCCCGGTCTCCCCGGCATCACCGGTCTTTGTGTAGATCTTCATGTCCTCACGTCTCCTTGCGGTTTCGGCACGGATCCTGCTCTCAACCAGCTCTCAACCAGTCTCCTCGCCATGTCGCATATACTGGGCCGCATGAGCAAAACCTTCAATCTGCGATTTTCATCTTTTGCAGCCGGCGTCGCGGCAGCGTTGGTTTCCGGGCCCATCTGCCCGCTGCCGCTGGCGAACGTCGCCGCCGAACCAGCGCCGGCCGCCCCAGCCGCCAACGCCCCAGCCGACAGTCAGTCGCCCATGCTGTCGTCTTTGGAGCAGCAGTTCCTGGCTCCGCCCGTTCAGGTGACCATCGGCATGCCGAAGGCGGGGGAGGGCTACTTCTCGCCCAACGCGCGGCGGATCTGCTACCAGGCGGTGCCGGCTGACTATCCGTTCTATCAGATCTTCGTGCAGCCCTTCGACATGGCGGCGCCGCGGCCCGCCACGCCGGTGCGGATCAGCACCGGCCGTGGCCGGACGACCTGCAGCTGGTTCTCCCCCGACGGCGCGCGGCTGTTGTTTGCGTCGAGCCACCTCGATCCGCAGCTCGATGCCACGGAGTCTGCCGCGCGGGCCCAGGCCGAGGAGGACCGAAAGAGCGGCCGGCGACGGCGATACCAGTGGGACTTCGATCCGCACAGCGACATCTTCGTGGCCACCCTGGAGCCGGCCGCCGGTGAGGGCGGCGGACTCGTGCAACTCACGAATGAGCCCGGCTACGACGCCGAGTGCTCCTATTCACCCGACGGCAGCAAAATCCTGTTTGTGAGCGACCGTGACGGCGATCCCGACATCTACGTGATGGATGCCGACGGCCACAACGTCCGCCAGCTCACGAATGAGCCCGGCTACGATGGTGGCCCGTTCTTCTCACCCGATGGCCGTTGGATCGCCTACCGAACCGACCGCCTCGAGAAGGACATGCTGCAGATCCATGTCATGAAGGCGGACGGTTCCGGAGATGTCGCGATCACGAGCGGGCAGGGGGTGCGGTGGGCGCCCTACTGGCACCCCACGAAGCCGTGGCTGATCTGGACCGGTGCCGATCACTCCGACCCGACGAAGCGGCCCAACTATGATCTGTGGATCGCCGCGTATGCGGTGGATGCCGCCGTTGCTGCCGGCGAAACCGGCTTTCGCTGCGGTCCGCCGCTGCGGATCACCGATCACGAGGGCGCTGACGTGCTGCCCGCCTTTTCGCCAGACGGCACGCTGCTCATGTGGACGGCCAGTCGTGGCGACGGCGGCGGCCGGGCCCCCGCCAGCCAGCTGTGGGTGAGTCGGTTCAACGCCGCGGCGATCGGCGCCGCTCTGGAGCCTGTTGCAGGACCTCGTG
>CANHYS010000091.1 GCA_947464585.1 Planctomycetaceae bacterium
CGAGCGACTGCACGGCATGCCCCCGGAGGAGATCGAGCGACTGTGCGCGGCGGGACGCGCGGTCTTCTCACGACTCTCGTCCCAGCCGTGGCCGAGCGTGGCGATCATCGACGGCATCTGCCTCGGCGGCGGTCTCGAACTCGCGCTCGCCTGCGATCTGAGGGTCGCCACCGACTCTCCTCACACAAGCCTCGGGTGCCCCGAGGTGAAGCTGGGCCTGCTACCGGCATGGGGAGGCACCGTTCGCCTCGCCCGGTTGATCGGCCCGGCCGCCGCGGTCGAACTGGCGGCGGCGGGCGAAAACGTCGACGGTCCCACCGCGGCACGGCTGGGACTGGTGGATGCCTGCGTGCCGGCGGATCAGGCGGATGTCTCGGCCTGTCGGCTGGCGGAGATCGCTGCCGCGCAACAGAGCCACATCGAGCGGCGGCGGCGGATGGCCGGGCCGGTGACGCTGGTCGCGGAGGAACGGGACTTTCTGGAGTCGATGTCGGCAGCCGTGATCCTCGGCCGCAGCGGCGGCCACTATCCCGCGCCGCTGGCCATCCTCGAGACCATCCTTGCCTGTTGCGATACGACCGCGGACGAGGCGGGCCAGATCGAAGCCACCGCCTTCGCCAGACTCGCGAAGTCGGATGTCTCGCGGCAGCTCATCCGGGTGTTTCGACTGGGCGAGCGAAACCGGCGTGACAAGGGACTCGATGACGGCTCTCCCAGTGATGGCAGCCCGCCTGCAGATCGAGTGGCATCGTCTGATCAGGCTCCGCGGAACCGGCCGGCCATCATCGGCGCCGGCATCATGGGGGCAGGGATCGCGGCCAGCCATCTGCGGGCTGGCTTCGCGGTGACACTCGTCGACGTTCAGGCCGACACGCTGGCCGCCAGCGTCGCCACCATCCTCGACGAGGCCGCCTGGGATCGCGGCACCAAACGCACCGACCCGGCGAGGGCGGTCGCCCTGTCGGGCAAACTCCACACGGCCACACGGATGGCGGCGATCGCCGAATGCGATCTCGTCATCGAAAGCGTGCTCGAGCGTGCCGACATGAAGCGACAGGTGCTCGTCGAGATCGAGCGGACCGTGGGGCCGGCGACGGTGATCGCCACCAACACCTCGACCAACCCGATCGCAAAGCTGGCGGAACCGCTCCAGGATCCCACGCGATTCTGCGGCATCCACTTCTTCAATCCCGTCCGCCGCATGACGCTCGTGGAAGTGATCCGCGGGCCGGCCACGAGCGACGCGACCGTCGCCATCGCCGTGGCCCACGTCAAACGTCTGGGCAAGTGCCCGATCGTCGTTCGGGACAGCCCCGGCTTCCTCGTCAATCGCGTGCTCATGCCCTACCTCCACGAGTCGGTGGAGATGCTCCGCGAAGGGATCGAGGCGAAGCGGATCGATCGGGTGGCCCGCGGCTTTGGCATGCCGATGGGTCCATTGGAACTCTACGACATGATCGGGCTCGACACGGCCTTCTATGCCGGGCTCGTGTTGAGCGCCGCCTACGGCGACCGGATCGAGGCCTCGCCGCTCATTCCGGCGCTCGTGAAGTCCGGGCGGCTGGGCCGCAAGACTGGCGCCGGCTTCTATCACTACAGCACGGGCGGGCAGTATCCAAAGGACGGACAGCGGGCCCGGATCGATCGCCCCGACGAGGGCGTGATGAAGCTGGTCAGGCCCTACGCGCTGCCCGCGCGGGAGACCACCGACGCGACGATCTGCGACCGGCTCCTGCTGCCGATGCTGCTGGAAGCGCTTCGCGTGCTCGACGAGGGGATCGTCCGCGACGGTCGCGACATCGACCTGGCCGTGATCCACGCCCTCGGCTTCCCGGCCTTCCGCGGTGGACTTTTGGCCTGGGGCAACTCACTCGGCGCGGCGGAGGTGGTCCGCCGGCTCGCACCGCTCACCGATCTCGGCATTCGCATGCACCCAACCCAGCGGCTGCTCGCCATGGCCGCCGCGGGCGAGTCCTTCACGGTCTGAGTGACCCCAGCACAACAGCACCAGCGCACGACACGAACAGCAACACCATGTCTCCATCATCCGCCACCTTGCCCGCCACCACACCCGTCGTCGTCGCCTGCTGCCGCACCGCGATCGGACGGGCCCATTCCGAACGCGGCGTGTTCCGCCGGGTGCGCGGCGACGAACTGGCCGCGGCGGTCGTGCGGGCAGTGGTGGATCGCAGTGGCGTCGATCCCGACACGATCGAAGATGTGATCCTCGGTGCGACCCAGCAGCGGGGCGAGTTGGGGGGCAACGTCGCGCGGTGTGCCGCGATGATGGCCGGCCTGCCTTTTTCCGTGGCTGG
The DNA here is from genome assembly GCA_947464585.1 of Planctomycetaceae bacterium. The sequence goes on from CANHYS010000091.1 coordinate 2,316, forward strand.
CACCACGGTCAACCGCCTCTGCGGCTCATCGCTCGAAGCACTCGCGCAGGGCTGCCACGCCATCGCCGCAGGAGCCGAGAACGTGCAGGTGGTTGGCGGCGTCGAGCACATGCACCATCTGCCGATGGACTCCGCCATCGACATCCACCCGCGGGTGTTCGCCCGTTCGAGCCGGGGCATGCTCTCGATGGGAATGACCGCCGAGCAGCTCGCGGCCACCCACGGCATTTCGCGACGGCGGCAGGAGGCCTATGCGATCGAGAGCCACGCCAGGGCGGCGCGGGCTGCCGATACCGGCTTGTTCGAGGACGAGATCGTGCCGGTGATCGGCCACGACGAGGCGGGGGGCGTGGCAGAGGTGGTTCACGACCAGTCGATCCGCCGCGACAGCACGCCTGCGCAGCTCGCGGCACTCGAGCCGGCGTTCCTGCCAAAGATCGGCACGATCACGGCGGCTACGAGCGCCCCGCTGAGCGACGGCGCCGCCGCGCTCGTCGTGATGTCGCTCGCCGAGGCTCGGCGGCAGGAACTCGAGCCGCTGGCACGCGTGGTCGGCACCGCCGTCGTGGGTGTGCCACCGGCGATGATGGGCACAGGTCCGGTGGCAGCCACGCGGAAACTGCTCGACCGCACCGGCACCGCGATCAGCGGCATCGATCTGGTCGAACTCAACGAGGCATTCGCGGCCCAGGCGATCCACTGCATCGACGCGCTCGGCTTCGATCCGGCGAAGGTCAACGTCCGTGGCGGTTCGCTCGCCATCGGTCATCCCCTTGGCGCCAGCGGCGCCCGGATCGCCACCACCCTCCTCCATGCGATGCGTGATACCGGCGCGAAGGTCGGCCTCGCGACGATGTGCATCGGACTCGGACAGGGAATCGCGGTGCTCTTCGAACGAATGGACTGAGATTGTCGGCACTGGAGAGATCCGCTCATCCAAGCCCGACGCGCAAGCGAGGGACCATGCAATCCACACACCGAATTCCCTCGCTTGCGCCTCGGGCTTGCATGGGCACGAGCCCTGCAGCGGCATCGATGGTGGAGCTCATGCTTGCGCGGCTCGACTCGTCGTTCGACAGGCCTGCGGTCTGCGATGCCCTGGATGGCGGCCGGACATGGACCTGGGGCGAGGTGATCGCGGCCGCCGTCGAACTCGCCACCACATTCGAAACGATGGGCATCCGCCGCGGCCATCGGCTCGCGCACCTGGGGTCGCACTCCCCCGACTGGATTGTCGTCGACCTGGCCTGCCAACTGGCTGGCGTTGTCCACATGCCGCTCCATGCCGATACGACGGCCGGGGAGCAGGCGGCCTCACTGGCATGGCTGGCACCACGGGGAATGTGCTGGAGCGGCGCCGCCCGGGGCGGAGCCCCCCCGGCTGGTATCCCGATCTCGATCGACCTGCGGCCTCGGCCTCGGTCGCGTTCTCGGTCGAATCACCCACGAGTCTCAAACGGCGTGACTGATGCCGGCGTGTCTGATGTCGGCGTGCTCGAGTCCTCCGGCTGGCAGCGGTGGCACGCCGACCGCGCAGCGCTCCGTGACGAGGTCGCACGGTATGTCGAGTCGTGCGATCCCGACGCGGTCAGCACGATCCTGCTCTCCTCCGGCACGACCGGCCGGCCGAAGGGCGTGATGCACTCCCAGCGGGCGGTGGTGGCCAACGCGGTCGCCTCCACCAAGGTTTTCCTCGACGAGCCCGACGACGTGCGGCTCTCGTGGCTGCCCATGAGCCACTCGCTGGCCCGCACGGGCGACCTGATCACGGCGCTGGTCCGCGGCGGCTGCCTGAATGTCGTCACCGACCGCCGTCGGGTGCTCGATGCCTGCGGGGTGCTGCCACCGACCGTCGTGCTGGGCGTGCCTGCATTCTTCGAGCGGTTGGAAATCGCCGCCGAATCGGGACGGATTCCCGACCTGTCGGCGGCGCTCGGGGGCCGCGTGCGGGTCTGCGTGTCGGGCGGCGCGGCCCTGCGGGCGCGGACAGCCGTGGCGTTTTCATCGCGTGGTCTGCCTTTGGTGCAGGGCTACGGTCTCGCCGAGGCCGGTCCGGTTGTCACGCTCTCCAATCCCCGAATCGCGCGGCCCGGAACCGTCGGGCCGGCGGTCGATGGCGTGGAACTGACGCTCGACACCCGGCCCGCCACGCGCGGCCAGCTGCTCGTGCGAACACCCAGCCGCGCGGTCGGCGTGATCGATGCCGACACGGACGAGCAGCATGTGCAGCCCGAGTGGCTCGAGACCGGCGACCTGGCCGCGATCGATCCCGACGGCCACGTGCGGATCACCGGCCGGCTCGTCGACACGCTCGTGCTGTCGGGGGGCACGAAGGTACCCCCCGCCGAGGTGGAAGCGGCGCTCGCGGAAGATCCCGTCGTGGCGCAGGTCTGCGTGACGGGTGATGGTCTGTCGGCACCAGTTGCACTGATCGTCCCCGAACCGTCCGTGCTGAGAGCGGCGATTCGTCGCATGGGGCTCCGAGTCTGGAGCCGCCGGGCCGCCCTGCGCCACCCGCGGGTGCTGCAGTGGCTCGCAAGGCGGCTCGCGCGACGGCAAACGCATCTCCCCCGGGGCTTTCGAGTGCGGCGGGCCGTGCTGATCGGCCGGCCGTTCGATGCGGCCCACGGCGAGACGACCGAATCGCTGAAGCTTCGACGCAAGGCGATCGCCACGCACTTCGCCACGGAGCTTGCCGCGGCGGCCGAGCCGATGCCGCCGTCATGGATCGCGGTGGTGTCACCGGGACCGCCGTGTGGGCCTCAGCACACCGACGCCAGCCTGATGACTGCCAACCTGATGACTGGAGGAAACACGATGGCAACTCGCAGCAGCTGGGCGGCCGCAAGCCTGTGGGGGGTGTCGCAGGCGGATGCCATGACGCCGTCCGGCTTCGCGTTGGCGGCTGCACTGGCAGCGGAGCCGCTGCGGGCGGCGATCGCTGATGTGGTCGAGCGGGCCGGCCGCGCCATCGCGGAACTGCGCGGCCAGTCCCGGCTGTACGACGCTGTGAATCCTGAAGCAGCCTCCGCGTGGTCGCCAGCGCCTCTCAATGATGCTCCCGCCGCGCCGGTTGGAACGTTCTCTCAGGCGGCAGAGGCGGCCCTTGGAGAGGCGGGGCTCTGGGGGCTGCTCGTTCCGGAACGGTTTGGTGGCACAGGCTGCAGCATGCAGGAACTGGCCCGAGTCGTCACGCGGATCGCCACCGATGTGCCCACGGCCGCCGGCCTTCTCTCCATCCATTCAGCGATTGGTGCGGTCTCGGCACTGGCGGCGTTTGGATCGGAGAGCCAGCAGGAGCGACATCTGCCAGGCCTCGCGCAGGGCATGCCCCTCTCCATCTTCGGTGCCACCGAGCCCGACGCCGGCTGCGACCTGCACGCCATATCCTCGCGGCTCGACCGCCAGGGCGACCGACTGCTGCTCTCCGGCACGAAGATGTTCATCACCGGCGCGACCTACGGCCGGCTCGTGAAGCTGCTTGCCCAGCTCGATGGGCGGCCGGCGGTGCTGCTCGTGCGGCTGCCCGATTCCGACACGCCGACGTTTCGACTGAGGCACTATCGTCTCCATCCGCTCAAGCATGCCCACAACGCGGCGATCGAATTCACACGGCACGAAGTGCACGCATCGGACATCCTGCAGCCGCCGGCGGGCTCGCCCGACGCCATGCGGATCGTCTGGCATGGCCTCAACCGCGGCCGCATCACGCTCGCCGCGCAGGCCGCCGGCACGCTGCGGATTGTGTTGCGGCAGGCCCGCGACCATGCCCTGCGCCGCCGTACCTGGGGTGAGCCGATCGCCTCGCGTGAACTCGTGCAGGGGCGACTGGCGCGGATCGCCGCCGGCATCGTCGCCTGTGACAGCCTTGCCGCGTGGGCCGCGGCGGCGATCGACTCGGGGCAGTCGGGGGAGCTCGAGGCGATCACGGCCAAGGTTGTGGCGGGCGAGTGCGTGCGCGACGGGGCGATCAACAGCCTCGGCGTGCACGGCGGCCGCGCCTTTCTCGTCGGCCATCCGCTCGGCGACTCCTTCCACGACCACTTCGCTGTGACTGTCTACGAGGGGGAGAGTGATCTGCTCGGCCTCGCCCTCTTCAAGGGGCTCGCCAAGCACCACCCGCTCGCTGGCCTCGCCCGTGAGGCATCGGGCGGCAGACGGGCGGCGGCGTGGCTCGCGTGGCGGATCGGGATCCTCGGTCGGCGGCCGCACCGCGACGATTCCGGCATCCTCGATCGCCGACTGCGGGATCACGCGACAGCCGCGCGGCGGCTGCTCGACGCGGCGGCGGTCCGCATCGACCGCGGCATCCGCCGGCAGGGTAGGGCGCTCGCGGATCGGCAGCTGCTCGTCGGCGGCTGGTCGGCCGAGGTCCGTGATCTGGTGAGCGTGCTGGCGGTGGCCCACCATGCCGACGCGACCGGAGACGGCGACGACCTGCTAGCGGCCGATTGCTGGTGCCGGCTGGCTCTCGCCCGCGCTCGCGGCCGGCGGCTCACGGCTGCCGACCACGCCGCGCTGGCGGCGCTGGGCCGGTCAGTCGTGGAGGGCGGCTCGCTGTGAGATAGCCCCTGTCCCCCGGCTTACGCCGGGGGCTTTGATGGGGAATGTCCATGCAAGCCCGAAGCGCAAGCGATGGGATGTTGGGAATGTCCATGCAAGCCCGAAGCGCAAGCGATGGGATGTTGGGAATGTCCATGCAAGCCCGGAGCGCAAGCGATGGGATTCCCTTCGCGGAAAGCACGGCATCCCGTGTTTTCGCTGGCTACCGACTCGTCACCAACGCCGGCCACCAACTGCAGAGGTACCAGGCGCGGGGCGTCGTCCACTCCGCGAAGGCCTCCAGGGCGCCGCGGCTCATCATGCCGCCAGCTCCCATCCCCCCAGCACCCATACCCTGCGTGCCCGCGGAAAAGTCGCCGTCGAGCACATCCTTCAGCAGCCCGCGTGGCTTCGAATACCGTACGACACGGGCGGTGTCCTTCGTGAGGCCCGCCAACTCGACCGCCCGCGTGACCGCATCCTCCAGGAACCCGATCCGATCGACGAGGCCGGCATCGACCGCCTGCTGGGCCGTGAAAATCTGGCCCGTGGCCACGCTCGCGAGCTTCTCGTCGTCGAGC
>CANHYS010000092.1 GCA_947464585.1 Planctomycetaceae bacterium
CCGAAGGCATGCCCGGCGCGGTCCGCCACGCTGACGACATCAGCCGCTCAAGCAGCCAGTTTTTCATGCCGCAGCAGTTCAAGAATCCGGCCAACCCCGAGGTTCATCGCAGGACGACGGCCGCGGAAATCTGGGAAGACACCGAGGGTCAGATCGACATCCTCGTCTGCGGCGTGGGCACCGGCGGCACGATCACCGGCTGCGGCGAGGCGCTCAAGGCCAAGAAGCCCGACCTCAAGGTCGTGGCCGTCGAGCCGGCCAACAGTCCGGTGATCTCGCAGAAGCTCGCCGGCGAACCGATCAAGCCGGGGCGGCATACGATCCAGGGCATCGGCGCGGGCTTCATTCCCGACATCCTCAACCTCAACATCATCGACGAGGTGGTCAAGGTCGACGACGAGGATGCGATGGAGACGGCGAGGCAGATGGCGAAGCGGGAGGGGCTGATGTGCGGCATCAGCTGCGGCGCGGCGGCATGGGGCGCCCTGCAGGTGGCGCGGCGGCCCGAGAACGCCGGCAAACTGATCGTCGTCGTCCTCCCCGACCTGGGTGAGCGCTACCTCTCGACCCGACTCTTTCCAGAGTGACGCTCCCGTCCCTATTTTCGTTGGCTGAAGAGCCAGTCGAGCACGAACCCATCACGGTAGGCGGGCGTCCACGAATCGTGGCCCACGCCCGGCAGTTCTGAGTAGATGGGCCGGCCGCCGGCAGCCTTCACCGCTGCGATCATGGTTCGCGACCGATCGACCGGCACGGCCGTATCGGCGTCGCCATGGAAACACCAGATCGGCAGTGACGCAATGCGGCCGGCAACGCGATCATCGCCGCCGCCGCAGACCGGCAGGATGGCGGCGAAGCGGTCGGGCATCCGTGCCGCCAGATCCCAGGTGCCGTAACCACCCATCGAGAGTCCGGTGAGGTAGATGCGGGCGGGATCGATCGCCTCGCGCACGAGAGTCTCCTCGAGCGCCTTCATGGCTGCCGCCAGGTCGATGGTGGGCGTGGTGGGCTGCGGCGTGCTCGTCGCATCAGCCCAGGATACATCCACCCAGCGTTCGTCCATGCGGCACTGCGGTGCGAGCACGAAGCATGGGTGTCGTTGGCGCAGGGCGGGATCGGCCAGCCACGTGGGCAGATACTTGAGTTGTTTGAGGTTGTCGTTGCCCCGTTCGCCAGCGCCATGCAGGAAGAGCACGAGCGGATACCGGTGGCCATCGCGTCCATCGCCGGCGACGGATGCCGGGCGGAGCAGTCGATAGCGGAATCCTACCGTCTCGTTCCCCTCGGTGATGCTGACGGACCGCTCTTCGTAGAGCGTCGTCAGGTCGGCGTTCATCGCGGCGGGGTTCTGGGGGATGGATGGCACGGCTTGCACAGGTGCTTCCTCGGCGCGGGTGGGGATCGGCATAGAGCAGGCAAGCCCTGTCAGGCAGGTGAAGAATTGGGTGCCGGCAAGCGAAACAAGTGCGCTGAGACGTGGCATGGGTGCGATACTCATCAAGACGTTAATCTGCCGCGGGACCGATCGCCAGTTTTACACGGCGGGGCATGGACATCCGCGAAAAGAGGCCGACGGCCCCGGCGGGCAGGCCCAGGAATTCCAGGTGCGGGAACCACGCCGGTACCTCGGCGGCCAGTTTTCCGACAGCCGTGCCCCGCAGGTCGAGGGATCGCAGGCTGGTCAGGCCCTTGAGTTGCAGGAGTCCCTCATCGGTGAGTCGGCCTCCGGCGAGGTCGAGCACTGCCAGGTCCTTCAGCGAGTCTGCCCGAAACCCCAGGAGGATCGCGAACACATCGTCGGCGGCGGGGCCGCGGAGCCGCACCGAGACCAGTTTGTCGGCAACGTGGCCAAAGTCATCACCGAATGATTTGCGGAGCCAATCGGCCTCCTCCATCTCCACCTCACCGCCGCGATCGATCGCTTCGCTCACGACATCCTGCTGCTGGGCGTAGGCCTCGATCTTCGATGCCAGCCATTCGAGTTTGCCCGCCTTGAACTGCACGAAGTCATTGGCCTCCTCGAAGGCCTTCTGCAGGAGCACGAACTGCGCCGGATCGCCGCCGCGGTCGGGGTGCATGGCCATCGCCTTGGCGAGGTACGCCTGTTTGACGTCCTCCGCGGTGACCGGAGGCAAGAGGCCCAGAACGGTCAGGCACTTTGGGTGGTGTGGGGATGCTGGCGAAGGATCGCGAGATGATGGGGACTGTGAAGAAGTCATACGCCGTTGCCGCCAAAGGCCTTGGAAACCCTCGCAAGGTAAAGGCACAGCAATCCTCGTGCAACGCTCGCCTTGATCCAGTTCGCAAGGACGCCTATTTTCCGAGGATTGTCAGCAGGTGCCAAGGAGGGCGGTACGATGAGACGTTTCTGGCAGCAACTCGGCGAGCGAATCACGGCTGGGCTGGGCCGACGGCCAGGCCCGGTCCGCGAGATCGGTGGCGCGATGCTTGTCATCGCGGCCTGCCTGCTCTGGCGAGGTCTCTCCGGATCGCCACAGGCCGACGCAAAACCGCCACTGGGTGCCGCGACCACGACGGGCAAAAATGCCGCGCCGAAAAATGCCGTGGCAAGTGCCCCCGCCGACCAGATCATGGCGCTGGTCAACGGTTCTGAGATCACGCAGCCCCAACTGGCTGCCGAATGCCTGAGCCGCCACGGCAACGCCGTTCTGGAGGCGACGGTGAATCGCGAGATCATCTTGCAGGCCTGCGGTCGGCAGGGCATCGTCATCACGCCACAGGATGTCGATGCCGAGATCGACGCGATGGCGAAGCGGTTCAGCGTGCCCCGAGACAAGTGGATCAGTCTCATCGAACAAGAACGCGGCATCTCGCCGCGGCAATATTCAGAAGACATTGTCTGGCCGATGCTCGCCCTGCGGCGGTTGGCCCATGCCGGCAGCGAGCCGACGCCTGAAGAGGTGAAACAGGCATTCGAGAGCCAGTTTGGCGAGGCGATCAAGGCTCGGATCATCGTTGCCCGCTCCAAAAAAGAGGCGGAGGAACTGCGGGTGAAGGCGCTCACCGCCCCTGACGATTTCGGTGGGCTGGCACGGCAGCATTCCGTCGACGTGGGCAGCGCGAGCGCCAACGGCTGGGTGCAGCCCATCCGCCGGCACTCCGGCGACGCGGGGTTCGAGCAGGCGGTGTTTTCGTTGCGGCCGGGCGACATCTCGACGGTCGTGCAGGTGGCCGACCAATTCATCGTGATCAAGTGCGAGGATCGGCTGCCGCCGGCCGACATGAAACTTGAGGACGTGCGGCCTCGCCTTCTCGAGGAACTTCGTGAACGAAAGAGCCGATCGGCCTCGGGCGAGGTATTTCGCAGCCTTCAGGATGCATCGACGGTGGAAAACGTGATGAACGACGCGGCCAAGTCGGCCGCCAACCCCGGGGTGGCAGCCCGCGTCAACGGCAAGCCGATCGAGATCAAAACCGTGCAGGCGATCTGCGTCGAACGTCATGGTCGCGACGTGCTGGAGATCCTGATCACCCGTCGACTGATCGAGCAGGCTCTCGCGCGTGAGAAGCGGACTGTGACCCAGGCCGACATCGATGCCGAGATTGCCAGGGCTGCTGAATCCATGGGCTTTCGCAAGCCGGATGGCTCGGCCGACGTGGCAGCCTGGTTCGACCGCGTGACTCGTGACGAGAAGGTTCCCCTGCGGCACTACGTTGAAGACATCGTGCAGCCGACGGTGGCGCTCAAGCAGCTTGTGGGCAAGGTTCCGGTGACACAGGATGACCTCGACAAGGCCTTCGAGGCGACCTTCGGCCCCCGTGCCAGGTGCCGCATCGTCGTTTTGGACAGCCAACGCAGGGCTCAGGAGGTCTGGCAGCTGGCCAGGCAGGATTCCAAGCCTGAGCGGATCGGTGATTTGGCCGAGCAATACTCGGTCGATCCCACCAGCCGCACCCTCCGCGGTGAGGTGCCGCCGATCCAGAAGTATGGTGGCCAGCCCGCACTCGAACGGCAGGTGTTTGCGCTCAAGCCCGGTGAACTTTCTGGCATCGTCCAGATCGCGGACCGGTTCATGGTGATCCTGTGCGAGGGCTATACCGAAGCCTCACCAGTGAAGTTTGCCGAGGTGCGTGACGAACTCTACGACGACATCCACGAGAAGAAGCAACGGATCGAGATGTCGCGGCATTTCGCACATCTCCGCGAGGTCGCCACGATCGATAATTTCCTGGCCGGCACGAGCCAGTCACCCACGCAGCCTGCCGGCGATGGGCCCGGCCAGCAGCCCGCCGCCAGGATGGCGCAGCAGGGCGGCGCCATGCCGACGACGGCCGTGCAACTCCCACGGAGCCTCGAGGTCGATGTGAACCAGCCCCGCGCCGGTAGCCGCAAGGCAACCGCGGCAGGTCCCGGTCAGCCTGCGTCATCCGGCGTGCGGCCAGCATCGCTCGACGAGCCGGTGCGGTAGCTGACGGGCCGTCCCTACTCCAGTTCCGGAAGCACCGCATTCTCGGCGGCGGCCTCGCGGAGCTTCTCCATCGCCTTGGCCTCGATCTGCCGGACTCTCTCCTTCGTGACTCCCAGCGCCGAGCCGACCTCCTTGAGGGTCTGCGGCTCACGCTCATGGTCGAGCCCGTACCGACGGATGATGATCGTCTGCTCGCGTGAATCGAGCCGGTCAAGGAACTTGCCGACCTGCTTCAGCCGATCGGTCTCCGCCAGCCGCTGCTGGTATTCGTCGGTTCGTCGGTCGGTCGCCGACTGCAGGAGTTCCATGTCGGCTGCCCGGAAGCGGTCGCGCCGGCGATGCTCGTCAGGGATCGTGCGGGCGTAGTTCTTCATGATCGCCCACGATCCGTAGGTGCTGAACTTATTGCCGCGAGCGTAGTCGAACTTCTCCACGGCTCGGATCAGCGACATGTTGCCGTCGCTGACCAGATCGAAGAAGCTGTCGCCGGCAGCGACCCGTCGCTTGGCGATCGAAACCACGAGCCGCAGATTGGCCCTCACGATCCGGTTCTTGATCTCGACGATCTCCCCGTAGAGCCGGTCGATCTGGTCCATCAGCCGGGCGTTGGGGCGGTCGACATCGAGTTCCGCCCGCAACGTCGTCGCCTTGTGCTTCAGGTAATTGAACTTCCGGAACAGCCACACCTCCTGCTCGCGTGTCAGCAGCGGCACCTCGTAGAGGCTTGCCAGATACGCGGGCAGGCCGGATGGCCGCCGCACCCGCTTCGCCGCATCGTGGAGCCCCGGGTAGGGCTCGTTCACCACCTTCTCAGCGCTCTTCCGCGAAAACAGGGCGTTGGGAATGCAGTCCAGAGGCAACTGCATGATGTGCTCGGCCCGCTGCGACAGGATCACGCGGTAGATGCTCGCCTTGGAGCGGTGGTACCGCTTGGCGATCGACTCGACCGTTTCTCCACGATGGTAGTGCTGGTAAATCCGCTCGCAGTTCTCAGGCCGCAGGCGACCGTCGGCGACCGGAAACACCGCCTCGGACGCATGCTCCTGGTCGTGCCGCTTGATCGTGTAGCGGATCGTTTCAACGCTGCGGTTGAGGCGGATGGCGATCCGACGGTGCACGTCGGCCGGGCAGGCACCGGCCAGAGCGAGTCGGCGGGCCCAGCCGATGATCCGGTCGTGCTCATCCTGGGACAGTTGGCTGAAACGGCTCCCCCGCTCGATGCGGAGCGGGTTGTCGCGGATGAAACGCTCGACGGCACTGGCGAGAAAACCAACTCGGCGGCGGCCCCCGACGAGGTGCCGTTCAGCGACCAGGCCATGGTCCCGCCACCTTGAGATGGTCTTGGTCGAAACGTTGAACTGGTTCGCAAGATCCTCAATCGTCAGCACCTCGTCTCCGGCTGCCTGCGGGTGGCTGGTCGAGTCGCCGTTGGTGGGGTCGGCAAGCCCGGCGTGGCCGTGACCACGGTCGGCGCCTTCTTCAAACAGGTGGAGAAGACTGGTTTCGGGAAGCGATGAATCGAAATTCGACCGCATAAGACACCTCCAATTGCCGACAATCCGTGCCGGGGGAAAGGCGAACAAAAACACAAACCAGTTGAGGGAGGCCAAGGGGCATCCATACCCCGCCGCCACCTCTCAAGGACGTGAGTTATACGGCTGCCAGCTGGAAACGGTTCGCGGCAGCGCGGATTTCTTGAGGCATTTTTGGCCGGTCGTCACCGCCGTTCGCCCTGGCTGTCCGCTACCACGTCGCCGCAACCCGTTGGCCGTCAACGCCTTGCGGCGTTCCTTCGGTATCTCGGGGGGGGCGAGAATTCTCGTTTTCCGGCCCCGTCGACGGCGGTGAACCAGGGAAACGAGGGGTTTTATCCGCTTGGACACCTGGTATCTCGGCGGCATGCAGCCCCTTCGTCGAAGACTCCCTATTGAGATCATGAGGCACCACAGAGGGGGGATGATGCGCTGCATTCCAAGGGGGATTCCCAGATCGACGCGGCTGGAACTGCTGTGGGCCGTCCATCTGTGTTGTGGTCTGGCCGCCGGAGTCGTCGCGGTGGCGCGGCCAGCTCAGGCGGACGAGGGCTCGGCCGTTGCTGACCAGGTGGTCGCCGAGTCGGCTGATTCGGAGGACCCATTTGCCGCAGTGGATGAGCCGGCGGCATCGACAGTCGGGCCGCGTGGGGGGCGTGTGCGGGTCAGGCTCGACGTCACGGGCGAACTCCTGGCCCCCGCCGGCCCCGATGCGGCGGCGGTTCGCGAGGCGGTCGAAATGGCTGCGCGGTTTGATTTCGAGGAGACGTCGCTCCCCCCCTCCGCTCCGGAGGCGGCCACGGTGGTTCGTCGCACGTACCGAGATGCCACGGCATCGATGCGGGTTGGAGATGCCACCACCGCCACCACGCTCGGAGCCGATGCCCGCCAACTCCTGGTGGCCCGCCAGGGCACGACGCCGATGCCCTATCTCGACGATGGCTTTCTGTCGGGTGAGGAGTCCGACCTGCTCGAGACGCCGTTTGACTCACTCCTGATCGACGACCTCCTTCCCAGAGAGCCGGTGTCGATCGGTCAGGTGTGGGAGATTCCGGCGGACATCACCGCCGGCCTCCTGGCCATTGATACGGTGGAGTCGGGGGTGATCGAGGCCCGCATCCAGGATGCCGCCGACGCCCGAGCAACCGTCACGTTCGCCGGCATCATCGACGGGGCCGTCGACGGCGTGCCGACCCACGTGACCGTCGAGGGCAGCTTTGCCGTGGCGGCGAGGACCATCGAAGCAACGGCTGAGAGCACCGATTCCGAACCTGCCCGTCACCAACTGCACGGCCGCGTCGCCCAGGTGTCGGCCGTGATTCGGGAACGACGTCAGGCGAGCCATGTTGCGCCCGGATTCGATGTCGAGGCGCGACTGCTCGTGGCCCGCACGTCACTGGAACCTGGCTTGGAA
>CANHYS010000093.1 GCA_947464585.1 Planctomycetaceae bacterium
AAGCAGGGCGCTCGGCTTACGGCGGTCGAGTGCACCGACGGGAGCCGTTTCGAGGCCAGTGCGTTTGTCGACGCCTCCTATGAGGGTGACCTGATGGCGCTGGCGGGCGTGCGATATATCGTCGGCCGCGAATCGCGGGATGAGTATCAGGAGTCGCTCGCCGGCATCCAAGACGTGCACGTGCTCGACACACTGCTCGATGCGCCTGAAGTGGTGAACAAGTTTCAGAAGCTGGTAGGCGATTCGTCATTGGTCAAGCCGACGGTCGCAGGCTACATGCGGATGAAGGGTTATCTGAAGTCCCATCAGTGGCCGATGCCGGTGGATGCTCGCGACGCGAACGGCCAGCCGCTGCCCGGCGTGTCCGCCGAGCCAACGGGCAAGCCCGGCGCGGGCGACCATCGCTTCATGGCGTACAACTATCGCCTCTGCCTCACGCGGGATCCCGCCCATCGCGTGGCCATCTCGAAGCCCGAGGGCTACGATCCGAAGTATTTCGAACTGCTCGCACGATACATCGAAAAATGGCCCGGCATCACGCTGGACAAGCTGTTTCACGTCCCCGAGTTGCCGAACCAGACGACTGACCTCAACACCAGCGGGCCCTACTCCAGCGACCTGCTCGACGGGTCGGCTTGGGCTTATCCGGACGCCAGTTGGCCGGAACGGGATCGGATTGCTGCTTGGCACCGCACATTCCTGCAGGGAATGTTGTGGTTCCTTGGCAACGATCCCCGCGTGCCGGCGGCCCTGCGCGAGGAAACACGTGCCTGGGGACTCGACCGCCGCGAGTTTGCCGACAACGAGCACTGGCCGTGGCAGTTGTACGTCCGTGTCGGTCGCCGGATGCGGGGTGAGTATGTGATGACCCAGCGAGACGTTCTCGACGACCTGAAGAAGCCTGATTCCGTGGCCATCGGTTCCTTTCTCATTGACTCTCACAACATTCGGCGCGTGCTCACGCCAGACGGCTATGTGCTCAACGAGGGAGGCATCGAGATATGGCTCAAGCAGCCCTACGAAATCGCCTTCCGCAGTATCACGCCCAAGGCGGCGGAATGTGAAAACCTGCTCGTGCCCGTCTGCATGTCGGCTTCCTACGTGGCCTACTGCACCATCCGGATGGAGCCGGTGTACATGATGATGGGTCAGGCCTCCGGGGTCGCAGCAGCCTTGGCGGCGCGATCTCAAACACCGGTCCAGTCCTTGGGCTACGACGAAATCCGAGCGGCGTTAGGCAAGCAGGGGCAAAGCATTCTCAACGCCCCTCGCTGAGTTTCTGCGGAGATGTGAGCCGAGAGTGGTAACGCGACTGACGTCTCAGGCGACCGGGAACAGGCGGAAGCAGAGGCCCAGCAGCAGTGGCACGAGCACGAGCGTCACGACCGTCGAGACGAACATGCCACCCAGCAGCACGGCGCCGAGTCCCCGGTAGAGCTCGCTGCCGGCGCCGGGAAAAAGCACGAGCGGCAGAAGCCCGAGCACCGTTGTCAGCGTCGTCATGAAGATCGGGCGGATGCGGCTGCGCACGGCTTCGATGATCGCTTCGGTCGGCTCCCAGGCTGCGCCGTCCGTGCCGGCCTCTGATTCGCCGCGGACCAATTGCAGCGCCCGCTCGACGATCAGGATCGGATTGTTCACGACCGTGCCGATCAGGATCACGAAGCCCAGCATCGTCAGCACGTCGAGCGTCTGGAAGATGCCGAAGGGCGCGCCGAGCCAGTTGAGCATCGCCAGGCCGAGCAGGCCCCCGACGCTGCCCAGCGGCACCGACATGATGATCACCGCCGGGTAGATCCACGACTCGAAGAGGGCCGCCATCAAGAGATAGGTGATCACGCTCGCCAGCAACAGGTTGAACCAGAGTGATTGCCAGGTCGTCACCAACTTGTCGGTGGTGCCACCGAGCGTGATCCGATAGCCGCCGGAAAGGGCGCCCGATTCGACGAGCGGCGCGACCACCAGGCTGCGAATCCGGTCCTGCGCCTCTTCGAGCGGCATCTGCGCCGGCGGAGACACCTGCACGGTGATCGCCCGCTCGCGTTCGCGGTGCAGGATCTGCTCCGGCCCGCTGGAGAATTCCCGGACGTCGGCCACGCTTTCCAGCGGCACGAGCTGGCCGCCCGGCGTGATCACCGGCAGGGAACGCAGATCTTGCGTGCGTTTCACGAACCGGTCGTCCCCCTTGATCACGAGGTCGATCCGGTCGTTGTCGAGAAAGTAGTCGGTCGCATAGCCGCCGTCGACCAGGCAGTTGACCATGTAGCCCAGCTGCCGGGCGTCGAGTTGCATGTCGGCCGACTGTTCGAGCCGCGGCACGAGCTGCACCTCGGGGCTCGATAGGTCGAGCGACGGCTTCGGCAGGTTTTGACTGCCGGGCGTGGCCTCGGGGAGCTTGGCCATCACGCCGAGGCCCAGCTGCACGAGCCTGGCGAGATCGGGGCCGGTGATCTCGATGTCGATCGTGCGGCCCGAACCGATCCCCTGTTCGAAGAGGCTCGACTGCTTGGCCACGGCGAACGTGCCCGGTAGATCGGCCGCCACCCGGCGGATCAGGGGCACGAGTTTTGCCGCCTGCAGCGGATCGAGCGACCGCACGCCGATGAACACGCTCCGGCCCCGGGCGACGAAGAACAGGTCGCCAAGGACGGGGGCATCGAGTGCGGCCGCCTCTGGGCTGCCGGGCTCGACATCCCAGTAGGGGAGCAGCCGGTTTTCGAC
This sequence comes from Planctomycetaceae bacterium, assembly GCA_947464585.1. The sequence goes on from CANHYS010000093.1 coordinate 2,722, forward strand.
GATGTCTCCCATGCGCAGCAGTTCGTCGATGTTGTAGCCCGGGGGCGGCAGCAGAATGCCAAAGACGAGATTGCGATTGCCCTCCGGCAGGTATTCGACCTTTGGCATGAGCAGCCAGGTGGCGGCCACCGCGGCGGCCACGATGACCAGCGAGGTGATGGCCTGTCGCGCGACTCCCGCCAGAAGAAAGCGATCCAGGCCCAGCAGGCCGCTCATGAAGGCGGCTCCGAAACGGCTGATCGGGTCGCGGGCGGCCGGCGTGGCGGCATTGCCATCGGCTTGTCCGCCAGTGACGACGGCGGCGGCGGCGCTCCCGTGACGGCCCTTGAGCAGCCAGGCGGCGGCCACCGGCACGACGAGCCCCGAGACGGCCAGCGACAGCCCGACGGCCGAGGCGATCGCCAGGGCGATGTCGCCGAAGAGCTGGCCGGCCTCGCCCTGGACGAAGAGCACCGGCAGGAAGACGGCCACGTTGGTGAGCGTGCTGGCGAGGATGGCCCCCCAGACCTCCGTCGTGCCGCGGACGGCGGCGGTGCGGGGATCCTCTCCCCGGCTCCAGTGGACGAAGATGTTTTCGAGCACGACCACGGCGTTGTCGATCAGCATGCCGACCGCGAAGGCGATGCCGGCGAGGCTGATCACGTTGAGCGTGCGGTTGAACGCGGCCAGCGCGAGAAAGGTGCCCATCACGCTCACCGGGATCGACATCGCCACGATCAGCGTCGAGCGGATGTTCCGCAGAAACAGGAGGAGCGTGCCAAGCGTCAGCAGCCCGCCCACGAAAATGTTGTCGTTGACCAGGCCGATCGCGGAGTCGATGTAGGTCGTCTCGTCGTAGACGACCGTCAGGCTCAGGCCCCGGGGCCGCAGGTCGGTGTCGATGTCGGCGGCGACGGCCCGCAGCCGTCGCATCATGGCGAGCACATTCGCATCCTGTTCCCTGGTGACCTTGATGGCGAGGTTGCGGGCGCCGAATCGCCGCACGATGCCATCGGGCTTCTTCATGCCCAGTTGCACCTTCGCGACATCCCGCACGTATACCGGCCGGCCGTCGCGTCGTGAGACGATCACCCCTGCGACCTGCTCGGGCGAGCGGAACTGCCCGAGGGTCCGCACGACGTACCGCCGCTTGCCCTCCCAGAAGTCGCCGCCGGAGGTGTCCTGGTTCTGGTTGGAGAGCGCCAGTCGGAGATCGTCGATCGTGAGCTGCCGGGCGGCGAGCAACTGCGGGTCGATGATGACCTGCAACTCGTCGTCCCGCCCGCCCACGAGATCGGCGCTCGACACGCCGTCGACCCGCTCGAGCCGGCCTTCGATTTCGTCCTCGGCCATCCGCCGCATCGCCTCCACGTCGATGTCGGGCGGTTTGAACGCGGCGAGTTCGGGGCGGGCCGCCGTGAGCCGACGGAGGCGGTAGAGCGCCAGGTCCGGCGTGCGGGCGGATGCCACACGATCGACTTCGGCAGCGAGGGCAGGGTGGGCCGCCTTGGCACGCGCGAGCGTTTCGGAATCGGGGGCGGCCTGCCCCAGGATCAGCCAGGCCACGGGGCGGTCGTTCGCGCTGGCGGTACGGATCACGGGCCTGTCCGCGTCGATCGGCCAATCGCGGACCTGCTGCACTCGCGTGTTGACCTTCACGAGGGCCTGCGACATGTCGGTGCCGACGGCGAACTCGAGCTCGATCGTGCCCAGGGAGTCGCTCGAATCGCTCGAGAGCTTCACGAGCCCTTCGACGCTCCGCAACTGCTCCTCGAGGGGCTGCACGAGTTCGCGTTCGACCTCCTGCGGACTCGCGCCCGGCCAGGAGGCGCCGACCGAGATGGTCGGAGTCTGCACCTCCGGCGTGAGCTGCACCGGCATCGAGAGCAGAGCCAGCACACCGAAGAGCGTCACCAGGATCACGCCCACGGCGACCTTCACCGGATTGGCGACACAGATCGCGACAAGGTTCATCGTGGGCTCGCGGCATTGACGCCGTGTGGGACTGGTTCAGCGGCCGGGGCATCCGGCCGCGACGTCGTCACGGCTGTTGAAACATGACCGCCATGCCCGGCCGCAGCCGCTCGTTGCCGCGAATGACGACCAACTGGCCGGGCTCGAGGCCGCCGCGGACCTCCACGCTGTTCTCGATCGTGGCCCCGATCGCGACCTGCACCGGCCGCACCACGCCCGTGGCAGCGCCCGCCGGTCCGCCGGATGTCGCAACGGCGGGGTCGATGCAATAGACCAGGGGCGCGGGGCCACCGAGGACCAGAGCATCCTTCGGCACGACCGTCGCGAGGCCGGTTCGCCCGACAGGCAGCCAGGCCCGCGCGAGCATGCCGCCGCGCAACGTCGGTTGGCCGTCCACGATCCTGTTCTGGAGCGATACTTTGACGGGAAAACTGCGGCTGAGCAGATCGGCCTGAGGAACAACGCGTTCCACGCGACCGATCCATGTCTGGTGCGGGGCGGCGTCGAATTCCAGTCGCACCTCCACGCCGCGGGCAAGCGATGCGATCGACAGCTCGGGCACTTGGACCTCGATCTCGACGGTGTCGAGTTCCGCGATTCGCGCCACCAGTCCGCCTCGCGCGAGCCATTGCCCCTGTTCTGCGAATCGCTCGACGACCCAGCCGTCGAAGGGAGAACGGATCGTGTGCTTGCCGAGTTGATCGTCGATGCGCTCGAGTTGCGCTTCCTGGACGGCTGCGGCTGCCGCAGCCTGAGCGACCTGTTCCTTCCGCGGGCCGGCCTCGGCGAGCGCGAGCGCCGCCCGGCTGCCGCGGAGTTGAGCCTCCGCCTGGCGCAGTTCCGTCTGGACGTCGTGCAACTCGTCGGCGGTGCTGGTTCCGCGTTCTGCCAGCCGCTTGAGCCGCTCGAAGCGACTGCGGGCATATTCCGCACGGGCCTCGAATCCCTCGGCGATAGCGCGAGCCTGTTCGATGTCTTCAGGACGCGTGCCAGCGGTGAGTTCCGCAAGCATCTGCCGCAACCGATCCAGTTCGGCCGCGGCTCCTCGACGTTCGATTTCTAAAAGGCCGCGCAGCAGCTCCGCGATCGGCTGTTTCGCCTCCACATGCTGCCCCTCGAGCACCGGCAGGCTTACCACCCGACCATCGACCGCGCTCCCGACGTCGCTCACACGGGCCGGGTAGACAGTGCCCACGAACGATTGTCCGGCGGCCAGTTCTCGCCGTTCCACTCTGGCCACACCGACCGGCACGGCGAGCGGGGGATCCGCTGCCAACGCTGAGGTGGCCCCCAGGAGCAGGCAAATCCAGCATGGAAATGGGGTTTTCCCGATTTTCTGGATCGACGCGAAGCCCCCTCGCCACCCTCGAACGCACGATATTCGCCACATCACCATGCTTGAACTTATACCCGATAAAGGGTTTTCTGCTTCTTTTTGCGGTATTTTTCGCGGTGCTTGACGTTGGGGACGGGTTCGGCTAATTTTCCTCGAAGTGCCAGCCGATGCCATTGAACCGTGCGTTTGATGTTGTCGGTGGTCGGATTCGCCGTTTAGGACGTGATCTTGCCGTGGGTTGAGGCCCGCTCCGGTTATTCGGAACGAACCTCTGTCCATGGCGATGCCCAAGGATGTGCCCAGCGATGGGTGTTTTCCTTGAAGCGACAGGGTCACGAGCCGACGGTGCTTGATGCACTGCCGGCTCGTTTTGTTCTTTGACAATTTGGTCGTGGTAATTGGCATCTTGAAAGAATGCTGATGGAGGCTGTTCTCAAGGCAGCCTTCGGAGGCGTTCTCCCAAGGCTCACGAAGGCGTTTTGCAAAGCAATTTGCAGGGCGTTGTTCGTGAAAAAGAGCGAGGAAGTACCTCACCTTCTCGTTGTCTTCGCAATGAGGCAACGCAGAGTTGGGGGTAATCGTAATGCCCTGAGTGGCTGGCGCGCTTGCCAGCGGCAACTCAGGGCTTAGCGAAACGACTCGAATCAAAATGTCTCCGAAGTCGGTAGGCCAGCAATGGCTTTCTGGTTTCGCGAGCACTCGATTCGGGTGGTCAAGCTATTAAGGGCGCATGGGGGATGTCTAGGCGTTAGGAGGCTTTGAAGGGCGCGGAAGACTGCGATAAGCCCGGGGTAACCGTCAAACAGGTGATGATCCCGGGATTCCCGAACAGACTGCAACTGAATCCATAGGTTGCAGTAGCGAACGCGGAGAACTGAAACATCTCAGTATCCGCAGGAAAAGAAAGAAAAATCGATTTCCTCAGTAGCGGCGAGCGAAAGGGAAACAGCCCAAACCGCGGTGGTTTCCACTGCGGGGTTGTAGGGCCCTCCACCGGAGTTATCAAACAACGATTTAGCAGAATGATCTGGAAAGGTCGTCCATAGAGGGTGACAGGCCCGTATGCGAAAAGTCGTTGTCTCTGGAGGGTACCCTGAGTAGGTCGAGCCACGTGGAATCTCGACTGAATCGACGGGGACCATCCCGTAAGGCTAAATACTACCTAACGACCGATAGTGAACTAGTAGAGCGATCGAAAGATGAGAAGAACCCCTGTTAGGGGAGGAATGTGAACCTGAAACCATGTGCCTACAAGCGGTCGGAGCGCTATGGCGGGTAACCGCAATGCGTGACGGCGTGCCTTTTGCATAATGATCCGGCG
>CANHYS010000094.1 GCA_947464585.1 Planctomycetaceae bacterium
CGATCTGATGGATCTTCACCAGCGGCAGCATTTCGACTTCCTCCTGCAGACGGCAACCGAGCGATTCGTGACCCGGCTCGAGGAGCGGTGGCGCGGCGCGGAGCCGGCGCTGGCGAAGCTGCGTGCAACGCCGGACGGCGAAGGCGTCTGGCTTGGTGCCTTCGTCGACGCGATCTTCCAGGACTTCCTGCTGGACAACGTCGATGGCGGCTGTTTCGTGCTGCGGTCGTTGCCGAAACGGTCGATCGAGTCGCAGAAGTCGGCGGTCGCGGTAGCCGGGACGGTGGAGCAGGGGGTGGCTGTGCTCGCCCGCGGCCTGTTCGCCGAACTGCTCCTGCAGAAGTCCGTCGAAGCACTGGAGCAACATTCCGGATACCAGTCCGTCTGAACCCTTCTGATACAAGCCCGAATCGCAAGCGAGGGAAATCGGCCGCCACCATGAGCAACGTAAACACCATGAACCAGTCCGATGCCACGAGCGTGCCTACGCTCACCGTCGATGATCTCGCGCAACTCGCCGAACGGGTCGATCACGCGGTGGCGGAGGTGGGGGCGCTCGAGCCGGCGGTGCGGGCGAAGGCGCTGGCCCTCAAGTCAGCGATCGAGGAGTTTCACAAAGTGGGCCTCACAACGATCGTGAGGCGGCTCAAAGAAGATCTGCGCGGGAGGAAGCTGCTCTTCGAATTGGTCGACGATCCCACCGTCTATGCGCTCTTCTCCATGCACGGGCTCGTGCGGGCCAACCTGCAAACGCGGGTGAGCCGCGTGATCGAAATGGTGCGGCCCACCATGCAGTCGCACGGCGGCGACGTGGCGCTCGTGGATGTCCGCAACAACCGGGTGTTCGTCCGGCTCTCGGGCAGCTGCAACGGCTGCTCGATGTCGTCGGTGACACTGCGGACCACCGTGGAGGAGTCACTCAAGGAGCACGTGCCGGAGATCGAGGGCGTCGAGGTCGTGCCGACGGACCCAGACGGAGGCCAGTCGTCGGGCGGGGATCAGGTGAACGTCCTCCAGATCCAGTTGCCGGTCGTGGCGGCTGGCCCCGATGGCAGTCGGTGGGTCGTGCAGGGGGCGGGCTGGGTGCAGGGGCCGCGGGCCGATGACGTTTCGCCCGATCGACCGATTGCCTTCAAAGCTGAGGACACGCAGGTGATCGTGATCCGTTCGAAGGAAGGCCTGCGGGCGTTTCGCAATGCCTGTGCCCATCAGGGGCTGCCGCTCGAACGCGGCGTCTGCGACGCCGAGGCCGGCACGATCACCTGTCCGTGGCACGGGTTTCAGTTCGACAGTGCGAGCGGCGAGTGTTTTTCATCGCCCCAGTGCCAGCTGGAGCCGTTTCCGCTCCGCGTGACCGACGGCGTGGTCTGGGTGAGGCCAACATGACAGCTACCATTTCCGCCGAGTGGAGCCCCACATGCCGGCTGGGGGCGGCTTCCGCAGGCGGCCTCGCGCTGCCTGCTGCGCAGCCGACCCGTAGCCAGCTCTATGCGCCGCGGGGTGTGTGGCTCGACGGCGAGCGGCTGGTCGTCTGCGATTCGGGGAATCACCGGATCCTCATCTGGTACGGGCTGCCGGACGAGGATGGCACACCGGCTGATGTCGTGCTCGGACAGGCTTCGTTTGAGGACGAGGGGCCGGCCGCGCATGGCCGCGGACCGCAGAACGGTCTCCACTTGCCGACGGGCGTGATCGTAGCCGAAGGAAAGCTGCTCGTCGCCGATGCGTGGCATCACCGGATCCTCGTCTGGGACAGGGTGCCCGAGGCCTCCGATACGCCGCCCGATGGCTGCATCGGCCAGCCGTCGCTCGGCAACGTGGGCCGCAATCGCGGCGGCAGCACCGTGTCCGCCGACACGCTCTACTGGCCCTACGGCCTGGCCTGGATCGGCGGCCGAATCCACGTGGCCGACACCGGCAACCGGCGGGTCCTCATCTGGAACGGGCTGCCCGATCGCGATGCGCCGGCCGACGTTGTACTCGGTCAGGGGGGCATGCACGAAGCCGACGAGAACCGCGGCGGTGCGGTGGGCCCGTCGTCGTTTCGCTGGCCGCATGCGATTGCCGGCACCGACGAGATGCTCCTCGTTGCCGACGCCGGCAACCATCGCGTGCTCGGCTGGACGGGCCGGCCCACGGCTGACCGGCCGGCCGACGTCGTGCTCGGGCAGAAGGATTTTGATTCAGCCTGGGAACTGCCCCATCAGAAACAGGGGCCCAGACGGCTGCGATTTCCCTACGGATTGTCGCTCACGAATCGTTCCCTCGCGGTTGCCGATACGGCCAACAACCGCGTGCTCTTCTGGCAGCTACCGATCGACGAGCCATCTGGAATCGCGGCTGCGTCGGTCGTTGGCCAGTGCGATTTCGATGCCTGCGGCGAGAACCATTGGAAGGCCGTTGCGGCCGACACGCTCTGCTGGCCGTACGGGGTTTGTCTCCACGGCAGCCGGATGGCTGTGGCCGACTCGGGAAACAATCGTGTGATGCTCTGGCAGCGTGGAGGTGAATGATGTGCCTTGCCGTGCCCGGACAGGTCGAGTCGATCCACGAGGAGAACAGCACGCGGATGGGCCGCGTGAATTTCGGCGGCGTGGTCAAGGAGGTCTGCCTCGCCTACCTGCCCGACATCGCAGTCGGCGACTACACGATCGTGCACGTGGGGTTTGCGATCAGCAGGATCGACGAGGCCTCGGCGCAGGAGACGCTCCGCACCTTCGCGGAACTCGGGCTCTTGGAAGAGGGGCTCGCGGAACTCCGCACGGGCGACGAGGCGGCCGACCCAGAGCTGGCTGACCCGACTTTCGGCTGATCCATATGAAACACCTCAGCGAATATCGCGACGCGGAGCAGGCCCGGCGGCTCGTGGCCGAGATTGGTCGCGTGGTCACGCGGCCATGGGCGATCATGGAGGTGTGTGGTGGGCAGACGCACTCGATCATCCGCAACGGTATCGACCAGCTGCTGCCGACGGAGGTGGAGCTGATCCACGGCCCCGGCTGCCCGGTCTGCGTGACGCCGCTGGAGGTGATCGACCGGGCGTTGGCGATCGCCGCCGATCCGCGGGTGATCTTCTGCTCGTTCGGTGACATGCTCCGCGTGCCCGGCTCGCGCGAGAACCTCTTCGCCGTCAAGGGCCGCGGCGGCGATGTCCGCGTCGTCTACTCGCCGCTCGACGCCGTGAAGCTCGCCCGGCAGCATCCCGATCGCGAGGTCGTATTCCTCGCGATCGGTTTCGAGACGACGGCCCCGGCCAACGCGATGGCCGCGAAGCTGGCCAGGCAGGAAGGCCTCCGCAACTTTTCGATGCTCGTGTCGCACGTGCTCGTTCCGCCGGCTATTTCTGCGATCATGCGGTCTCCCGGCAACCGCGTGCAGGCTTTCCTGGCTGCCGGCCATGTTTGCAGCGTGATGGGCACCTGGCAGTATCCGCCACTCGCGGAGCAGTTCCGCGTGCCGATCGTGATCACGGGATTCGAGCCGCTCGACCTGCTTGACGGCATCCGCCGCACGGTACTGCAGCTGGAGCAGGGGCGGCACGAGGTGGAGAACGCCTACGCGAGGGTCGTGGGCGCACGGGGCAACGAGGCGGCGCAGGCCGCCATCAACGAAGTGTTCACGCCGCACGACCGCGCATGGCGGGGCATCGGCACGATTCCCGACAGCGGCTGGTCGCTCTCCGATGCATACCGCGACTTCGACGCTGAGGAACGCTTCGCGGTGACCGGCATCACGACGACGGAATCGCCCCTCTGCCAAAGCGGTGAGGTGCTCAAGGGCACGCTCAAGCCGAACCAGTGCCCAGCCTTCGGGAAAGAATGCACGCCACGCAGGCCGCTCGGCGCCACGATGGTGTCGGGCGAGGGTGCCTGCGCGGCCTACTACAATGCGGGAAGGTTTTCCCATCAATGACCAACCATCGGTTTGTCCCCGACTTCTCAAACTTCGCCTGCCCGGCGCCGTTGCGGGATTATCCGCATGTGATCCTCGGGCACGGTGGCGGCGGGGCGCTGACGCACGAACTGATCGAGGGGATCTTTCTGCCGGCCTTCTCGAATCCGCTGCTCGATCGGCTCGGTGATTCGACCGTGCTCGACGTGGCCGGGGAACTCGCCGGGGGTGGCCGGCTGGCGATCTCGACCGATTCCTACGTCGTGCGGCCGCTCTTTTTTCCGGGCGGTTCGATCGGCGACCTCGCGGTCAACGGCACGGTGAATGATCTGGCGATGAGTGGGGCAAGGCCGCTCTGCCTGACCGCCGGGTTCATCATCGAAGAGGGTTTTCCGGTGGCCGAGTTGGCGGCCGTGGTCGGTGCGATGGCGAAAGCGGCCCGTGTTGCGGGCGTGCGGATCGTGACAGGCGACACGAAGGTGGTGGAGCGTGGCCACGGCGACGGCGTCTACATCAACACAGCGGGCATCGGCGTCGTGCCGCCGGGCGTGGCGGTTGGGGACGCACCGATTCGCGCCGGCGATGTCGTGCTCTTGAGCGGGATGATCGGCGACCACGGCATGGCGATCATGAGTGTGCGGGAGGGGTTGGCGTTTGAGTCTCGAATAGAGAGCGACACGGCGCCGTTGCACGGGCTCGTCGCGGCGATGCTGGAGGCATGCCCCGACATCCGGACGCTCCGCGATCCCACCCGAGGCGGTGTGGCCACGAGCCTCAATGAGATCGCGGGCCTCGCGGCATGCGGCATCGTGATCGACGAGGCCGCTGTGCCGGTGCATGCGCATGTGGCGAGCGCCTGCGAGATCCTCGGCCTCGATCCCCTGCTCGTGGCCAACGAGGGCAAGCTGCTGGCTGTCGTGCCGGCGGAGGCGGCCGAGCGGGTGCTGCCCGCGATGCGGGCGCACGAATATGGCAGGCAGGCCGTCGTGCTCGGCAGGGTCGTCGCGGAGCATCCGCGGATGGTGGTGATGCGGACCGCGGTCGGCGGCACCCGCGTGATCCCGATGCCGATCGGAGAGCATCTGCCCCGCATCTGCTGAATGATTGTGGGAAATTCCGCCAAGCGGGACCAACGGGTGGCCGGTGCTGCCGGGGGCTTGCAAAACCGTGAGGAAATGGGTTCTTGCGGTTTTGTGTTTGGCGGTTTACCGTACAATTGTTGTGGCAGCTTGGCCGATCAGCACGCGGTGATCGGCCGTGTTGGCATGGGGTTTCAGTTCGGGGTGGGCTTCTCTTTCGTTTCTTTTCATATCTCCATGTCGGTCTTTTCGGGCCGGCTCTCATCTGGGGCACTTCCATGAACACCATATCGCTCTGCGGGTTCACAGGCATTCGTCCGCATGTCGCGCGGCCATTCCAGAGGAGGGCATTCACGCTCGTCGAACTGCTGGTCGTGATCGCGATCATCGGCACGCTTGTCGGCCTCCTGCTGCCGGCGGTGCAGAGTGCCCGGGAGGCAGCCCGATACAGTGCCTGCACCAACCAGCTCAAGCAGATGTCGATCGCCGTGCTCAATTACGAAAGCGCGAGGAAGAGGTTTCCTCCCGACTCGTACCAGCCGCTTTCGGCGACGAACGGTGGCAACATTCATGGGGCCTACAACGCGAACTTCGCGATTCTCCCGTACATCGAGGAGCAGCAGATTTATGACCGGATTTACGCCATCGCAAAGGACGGCGTGACGGTGCCATGGAACAACAGCGCCTGCAACGTCGAGGTGAAGGCGTTTCGTTGCCCGAGTGACGACGCCGCGGTGGTGAGGACCCGCACCTCGGTAAACGCCTACCAGCGGCCGTTCAATTATCACTACAACTACGGCGACATCGCGAACGACCAGTGGCGGGGGCCCTTCGGACGGGGCGATACAGGCTTCTGCAGTTCCGCGAAGATCACCGACGGCTTGTCGAAGACCATCATGTTGGCCGAATCGGTGACCGCGTCGGGCAGTTCAGCCAAGGGCGGTACGGCCATCGGTGTCTCTGGATGGGGATGGAACGCCGCGCCCTCTGTCTGTCAGGCGGTGGCGGGCAATGGGGCTACCAGTTGGATCAACAGCGAGTGGGCGACGGGCTGCCGTTGGTATGACAGCCGCTACACGCTGCTCTACACGGTGCTGCCTCCCAATAGCCCGACCTGCACAAGTTCCAACAGCCAGTATGCAGGAGAAGGCGCTGCTATCAGCGCGAGCAGCCTTCACCCGAATGCGGGCGTTGCGGTGGCCATGTGTGACGGAGCGGTGCGGTTTGTCAGCGAAACGGTCGACGCGGGTGATCCGTCAGGCACGATCACGGCTTGGAATACGTATACCGGCAATTCGAAATGGGGCGTGTGGGGTGCGATGGGCAGCGCCAAAGGCGGCGAGGCGGCGACTGGTCTTAACGACTGACGCATCCCAGGTGTTGTTTTCGTCCTTCTACCGATCGAGGTGTTCATGATGTTCCGGCTTCGGCGGCTCTATGCCCATGGTTTCTTCTTGCAGCGGACCATCCCGCTGGCTACGGGCGTCATGGCCGTCACGGTCTGCTGTGCCGGCGTCGTCGGCTGCAGTCGCGGCCCGGCGCGTCCTGAGGTGCAGTTCGTCGAGGGCGTCGTGACGCTCGACGGCGCACCAGTCGAAGGGGCTACTGTGGGGTTCGTGCCTAACGGGGCCGGGCTGGGGGCGTTTGGTCGCACGCTGCCCGACGGCCGCTTCTTGCTGACATCGTCCCGCGGGGGAGTTCCCGGCGCCGGAGCCATGGCTGCCGACTATGCCGTCACAGTCCAGAAGGTGGAGGGCGACACACCGCCAGCGGACGCTGCAGGCAGCGCCGCCGCCGCTGCGGGGTCCGCCGAAGATTATGAGAAATGGCGACGGGAGAGCGCGACCAAAACCGCCGCGGCGGTGGCGGCGGTGAAGTATGTGGTGCCGCAAGCCTACGGCGATCCCAAGACCTCGGGGCTCAAAGCCACGGTGAAGAAGGGACGCAACAGCGGCGAAGCCTTCCGCTTCGAGCTGAAGGGCGACTTCAAGGGGCTGTGACGTTTCGCGCGTTTGGCCCGTGGTTCGGCCGTTTCTTGCGATCGGGCAAGGCCGCAATTCGGTATCGCCCTGCGGCTGGCCTGCATGGTATTTCCTCTCCCGCGTGGACATTGGTTCCGAGGGTGATCGCCATGCGTGGCCGCACGTTCCTCATCATGCTGCTCTGCTCGCCGGTGCTGCCCGGTTGCGGCGTGCTGCAAACACCCGGGACGACGTCGGATAGCTGGCTGACGCGGGCTCGTCGGCAGTTGGCCCAGGTGGCCAAGGACATCGAAGCCGACCTGGATTTGCACGAGAACGAAGGACTCGAAGCCTTCGACCCGAAGGCCGCTCAGCAGATCAACGCCATGCG
>CANHYS010000095.1 GCA_947464585.1 Planctomycetaceae bacterium
AGCGTCTGACCGCCCACGTCGACCTGGCAGCCCGTGAGCGACAGTCCGCCGGCGGCGAGGAGCAGCAGACCAGCGCGGATGGCAGTCTGACGGCGACGCGAAGGCTTGGTGCTGATGCTCATGGGTCTCTTCCCGGCGAATGGACTGAAGGGCGTTGGCATGAACCGCGAGTCGGGCTGCGTGCTCGACAGGGGAACTATCGACCGATTCAGCCGGCAAACTTTGAACAACCGTCAGGACCCTGATATTCGGCATGCCCAATTTGCCAGGGCGGCCGCCACGCCCCCCCAGATTGCCGCCATTCGGCCGCTGGCCGGAGCCCGTGCTGGCTGCGGTTCGTGATACAACACCGGGCATGCCCGCGACTTTCCAGCATCCGTGTCGGATCGTGGCCCTGATGATGGCCGTCATCATGGGCCTGTCCGCAGCGAGGTCAGGGGCGCAGGTCGTGCTTCAGCCTGGTTTTGGCATGCCCGGAGGCCAGGCGGTGCCTTCGCCGGGATACGACCTCGCGCTCACCGCGTTGGCGTCGGGCGATTTCACCAACGGTTTGGAAATTGCCATCCGTGAGCATAAGGGGGGAATCCGTGCAGGACCGCAACGGTGGATCGATTCGATCGCCAGCGCCACGGTCGTCGGTGAATGCCACTACGAACTGGGGAGCCTTCGCGAAGCGGTCGCCGCTTATGACGAGGCACTGTTGGTTTCGGCCGCCCATGCCGAGTGGCTGCTCGCCGTACAGTTTCCGCCGCAGGGACCGCGGCCGCTCGTGCAACAGCGGGTGGCGACGTGGGGCCGCAGTCAACGCAACACGACCCCGGCTGGCATTCCCGGCACGATTTCGATCCGCCTCGGGGGTACCGATCCGAACGAGGTGCTGCAAAAAGGAGGGGTGCTCGCGGCGCCGGTCAACTATCCGATCCGGCCGCAGGAGATCATGCGTGCGCTCGTGATGGCGCTCTACCGCCGCGGTGTGATCCTTGGCGAACTCGCCCGCGAAGGCGCTGCCATCGACGAGGCGGCCAAGGCCTTGCTGCGACGGCCCGCCCCCCCCAACCATTATTCGCAGTCGTGGATCGACATCGCCCTCGGCACGGCGCTTTGGTCGCAGGGCAAGGCGGATCAGGCACAGCCGCTGCTCACCCGCGGTCTGCTCATTGGGAATCAGTTCGACCATTCGCTGACGTCCTGGGGACTGATCGTACTGGGACGCATTGCCCTTGATGGCGACCAGCCGGCAGCAGCCGCCCGCTATTTCGAGGAGGCCACCTACACCGCCGCAGACTACGGCGATGCGAGGGCGCTCGAGGAGGCGTTTCGTCTGGTGGTCGCGGCCCATCTGGCGGCGGGGACGCGGGGCATGCCACCGACGATCCGCGGCGGTGCGGAGTGGTCGCGGACAACGCTCCCGGTCTTGCGGGCAACGCTCCTTGGGCTTGAGGCGGAAGCTCTGGCCGTGGCGGGCGACGCGAAGGCGGCGGCCGCGAGCTTGGCAGAGATTGACGGCCGCCTGATGCGTGGCGACCCCGGCCGTGGGCTTGCCGGCGCGCAACAGGCCTACGCCATGGCGTTGACCGCCTATGACACCGGTGATGTGGCAGGCGGCGATCGGGAGCTCGACCGCGCCGTCACGATTGCAAGGCGACGCACTCCGGCGCTCTTTCAGGCATCGCGGCTGGTGGAAATGCTCATGGCCGGCTTCGGTGGCATTTCCGATCGGCAGGCCGATCTGCTGTTCGCGAAGTTGCTCGGCGACCCTTCGCCGCGTGATACGGCCGTCGATCCCCTCGGTTCGCTTGCCAGGCTGAGCTCGCCGCGGACCGAGGCCTTCGAGGCATGGATCGCAGCGGCCTCCCGACGCGGCAGCGACGCCACGCTCAACGCCGGCGAGGCCGCCATCCGCAGCCGTTGGCTGGTCAGCCAACCGCTCGGTGGCCGACGCACGGCGGTCGAATCGCTGCTCGGCGCCGACCCTGAACGCTTGCCGCGGGCAGATGCCGCACGACGGGCCGCGGTGCTGGCCCGTCATCCCGAACTCTCTGCCGTGCTCGATACCATGACCAAGGTGCGGACGCCGCTCACCGCCAGCCTGCTAGCGATTGCTGGCCCGCCTGCCGAGGCGGCCGCGGAAGGGCAGCGGCAGCAGATTCCCGGCGACGCGGCTGCATGGCGTGAATACCAGCGGCTCGCAGACCGCAGCCGCCAGTTCGTCGCGCTGATCTCCGCCGGCCGCGAGGCTCCGCCGCTCGGCATGCCGCCGCTCACGTCCGCGACGGAAATTCGTCGCCGCCTCGCCCCCAGGCAGTTGATGCTGTCGTTTCACTGGACGTCGGTGGGTCTCCAGGCGGCGCTTGAATCGCATGATCGTGTCGCCACGTGGCAGGTGCGGCAGCCGGCGGCGGTTGCCAAGGAGATCGCGACGCTCGCGAGGAACTTGTGCCTGTTCGATCCGATCGCACCGGTGCCGACCGAGCGGCTCGTGGCGAGCGAATGGCAGGCTTCTGCCGAGCGGATTGAACGTCTGCTCTTCGAGAACTCAAAGGTCGAGCTGGCCGAAGGCATCATCGATGAACTCGTGATCGTGCCCGATGGCATGCTCTGGTATCTGCCGTTCGAACTGCTTCCCGTCGGATCGGCGCGGGCTGCCGCCGCCGGCCAGCGACCGCCTCGCCCGCAGGCACCGTCCGTGGAATCGACCGCGGCACCGAGCCGCGACGGCGTCGATAAACAGCCCGAGTCGAGACGGCTCCGCGATGTCTGTCGCATCCGCTACTGTCCCACCCGCAGCCTCGCGGTGCTGCGTTTTGAGACATCCAAGACCGGTGGGCCGGTCGGGATCTACACCGGGCGGTTGGTTCGCGGTGACAAGCCCGCGATCGCGCAGGAATGGGGTGCGCGTCTCGCCGGTTCGATCGATCGCGCGGTCGTGCTTCCAACGCCTGCGCCAGCGGCGCCGATGCCCCTGGTGGCGTCGCTCGTTGACACGCTCGTGGTGTTTGACGAACTGTCGGGCGACGGTCCTGTCGCCACTCGGCCGCTGTTCTCGCTGCAGAGCGGCAAGCCAGCCATGACGTTTGGCGATTGGCTCGGCTCTCCGAGCAAGCGGCCGCGGTGCATCGTGCTGCCGGGCTTCCAGTCTGCGATGGCAGGTGGATTGACGAAACTGCCGGCACGGCCGGGTGAGGAGATCTTCCTGGCCGTCACCGATCTGGTGGCAGCCGGCGGCCGCACCACGCTTGTGAGTCGCTGGCGGATGGGTGGGAAGACGAGCATCGACCTCGTGGAGGAGTTTCTCAGGGATCGCACGGGCGGCGACGGTGAGGCTGAGCCGCCGCCAGTGGCTGAGAGTTGGCAGCGGGCCGTCGAGATGGCCACGGCCGAACAGCCCGACGTGGGTCGAGAGCCCCGGCTGAAGCAGTCGCCTCAGACGGTGCTCGCCGATGCCCGGCATCCTTTCCTGTGGGCGGGGTATCTGCTCGTCGATTGCGGCGCGGGGCGCTACGACGATCCACCCCCCGCCGGTCCGGCCCCGCAGGCAAAGCAGGCCCAGCCGCCGGTGGCCCCCAATCAACCGGCTGCTCCGCCGCCTGCCGGTCAACCACCTGCCGGTCAACAGGGGCCGCAGCCCAGGGGTCCTCTCAATCCGGCGCTGCCTCGTCCCAAGTAAAAGCGGCATTCACGAAGAGGGGCAGCCTCGATTCCATGAACGATCTCCTCGCCTCAGGCTCGCTGCCCGGACTCGTTGCACTTGCCGCTGTGTCGTTCGTGGCTGGTGCCGTGAATGCCGTGGCCGGCGGTGGCACCATCCTGACGTTTCCCGTGCTGGCGGCGATCCTGCCGGCCGATCCGGCGCGGCTGGTGATTGCGAACGCGACGAGCACGATCGGGCTCTGGCCGGGCGCGGTCGCGGGGGCGTGGGCCTATCGTGGTGAACGCGTCGGTCAGCCGCCGTGGGCGGTGTGGCTGCTGGTGCCGAGCCTCGTGGGGGCGGCACTGGGGTCGGTGCTGGTGTTGGTTCTTCCACCGCAGTGGTTCACCGCCTGCGTGCCGTGGCTGATCCTCACGGCGGCGGTCGTGTTCGCCTTGCAGCCCCAACTCTCGCGGCTGGGCGCGATGGCCTCGCGGTCATCCTCCAGTGCCGTGCCATCGTCTCCGGGGATGGCCGTCTCCCTGACGCCAACCACGTCGCGGCTCGTGCTCGCCTGCGTCCTTCAATTCGTCGTGGCGGTTTATGGTGGCTACTTCGGCGCCGGAATCGGCATCATGATGCTGGCCGTGCTTGGCGTGCTTGGCCTGGGTGACATTCACAGGATCAATGCCGTGAAGAATGTGCTCGGCATGTCGATCAACGGTACGGCAGCCGGACTTTTTGCCGTGGGCTCGTTCCTCGGTTCACATGATGTGTCGTGGGGGTACGCCGCGATCATGGCGGTGGCTGCCGTGCTCGGCAGCTTCGCTGGGGCGGGCGTGGCCCGTCGTCTACCGGCTCCTTTCGTGCGCCGCGGCGTGTCCCTCATCGGATTCGCGCTGGCCGCCTATTATTTCTGGCCTTCCTAAAAAACGAAGAAAGGTGCCGGCCACCAGATTTGGGTAATTTGGCAGCTTCTCCAGTTTTGGTGGCTGGCACCTTTTTGGGAGTGACCCTTGATGATTGTCCGCACCACACACCTCACCAAACGCTACGGCAGCTTCACCGCGCTCGACGGCTGTTCGCTCTCGGTGCCGGAAGGCGCGATCTTCGGACTGCTCGGGCCCAACGGCGCAGGCAAGACCACGCTGCTACGACTCCTGATGGGCTACATCACGCCCACGTCGGGAACGGCGACGGTGGCCGGTTTCGACTGCGTGAGGGAGTCGCTGGAGGTCCGGGCCCGCACGGCCTATCTGCCCGGCGAAGCACGGCTCTTCCGCCGCATGGACGGCCATCGCGTGCTCGATTTCTTCGCCAGTCTGCGGCCCGGTTGCCGCCGCGACGTGGCCGCGGGCGTGGCCCGGCGGCTCGATCTCGACTGCTCAAGGCAGGTGGCCCGCATGAGCACGGGGATGCGGCAGAAGTTGGCACTGGCCGTCGTGCTCGCGATGGAGACTCCGCTTGTGATCCTCGACGAACCGACGGCGAACCTCGATCCGACGGCCCGAGCTGAAGTCTTGGAACTCGTGCTCGAGTCCCGCGCCGCGGGCCGCACGGTGATCTTCTCGTCGCACGTGCTTTCGGAGGTGGAAGATACCTGCGACAATGTCGCCATCGTGCGTGCGGGCCGCGTGGTCCACGAACAGTCGCTCGAGCATCTCCGCCGCTGTCATCGCATCCGGGCACGACTCACCGGGCCGCTCGGGCCGATTCCGGCCGAACTGGCCGCGAGCGTGGCGATTGCGGAGCAACGCGATGGCACGGTGGTCCTCGAGGCGGGCGACTCGCTGGCGCCGCTGTTGGGCTGGCTGGCGACGCTCCCGCTGGAAGAGGTCCGGATCGAGCCGGTGGGGCTGGCCGCCGTCTACGACCGGTTTCACCGCGCATAAAAATGGGGACGGGAGCGATTTTTGTCTCGCATCCCTGGCCTCTCCACCAGCGACGACCTTGACATCCGCGGTTCCAGAAAAATCGCTCCCGTCCCCATTTTCCCCCATTTTCTCTGATAGAAAAGAGCCATGTGGAATACCGCCATCTGGAAAAAGACGTGGGGCGATCAGCGGGTGCTCGTGCTGTCGCTCGTAGCCCTGTGGACCGCGTTTCCCTGGATCTACATCTGGCTCTCCGCGCAGATTCCGATGCCGGCGTTTCAGGACGTGCTCCTGCGGGCCATTCCGAAGGACTGGCAGCGGCTTTCGGGCGTGCCGTTCACGGAGGTGGCCACGCACGCCGGCCGCGTGGCCCTCGCCTTCGTCGATCCGGTGGTCGTGCTGGCCGCCACGGTCTGGGGCATCACCCGCGGCAGCGATGCCGTCTCCGGCCAGCTTGAACGCGGCACCATGGAGATGGTGCTGGCGGCGCCGGTGCGGCGAGTGGCTGTGTTCGTCACACAGGCACTAGCGACGACGGCGGCTGCGGCCCTGCTCTGCGGCGTGCTGTTCGCGTCGGTCTGGGGGGCGATCGCCCTTGGCCCCTGGGCTGGCAAGGTCGACCCGTTCCGGTTCCTGCCCGCGGCGGCGAATGTGTTCGGGCTGATGGTCTGCATGGCCGGCATCGCGGCCGGCGTCTCCGCCGCCGACAGCTACCGCTGGCGGACCGTCGGCATCCTCTGCGGCTTCTACGTGTTTTCGATCCTCGCCAAGCTGGTGGGGCGGCTCAGCAGGCCGCTCGACTGGGTCGGTTATCTTTCAGTCCTGAACGCCTACGAGCCGCAGCGGCTGGTCGGCGACGCGGCCGAGTCGTGGCGGCTGCTGGCGCAGTACGACGCGGTGCTGATTGGCGTGGGGGTGGCGGCCTACGTGGTTGGAGCCGTCGTGTTCGCCAAACGCGACCTGCCCGCACCGCTGTAGCGTAGATGGCTCGGGGCCGGTATTCGCGAAAAAGCCAACATGGCGGGAAAGCGGCCGCTTGCCCCATACTATTGGCGGATGAGGCTGTTGCCGGATGAGCAAGAGGGCCCCGAGTCCGGGCCCGGTCCACAGGAAGTATCGACCCCATGAAGATTTTTTTCAGCGCCCGTCTGCTGCTCGTGTCTGCTCTCCTTGCCGCCGCCGCGAGCGCCGCCGCCGCGGAGCCCGCGGGTGCCGTGGCGGAACCGGCCGCCGCCGCCGATTCGCCAGGTCAGGACGACCTCGATGCCGCCGTTGATGCGAAGCTGTCCGCGCAGAGCATCGACGACTTCGCCAACGTGCTCGACCTCTGCAAGCGGGCCATCAAGAAGGGGCTCGCCACCGAACAGAAACAGTTCGCCGAGGATCTCTACACCGACACGCTCATGTATCGCGCCGGCCGGATCGTGCAGGCGATCTATGAGGTCGATACCCCCGATCCGCAGTGGCCGCGGCTGCGATCGTTTGCCATGCGCGATCTCAACGAGGTGGTCGATCGCGATCCCAAGCTCGGCGACGCCCAGCTCATGATTGCGCAGTTGGAAAGCCTCCCCGGTGGCAACCGGGAACGGGCCCGCACCGCCGCCGCGAAGGCGATCGAGTTGCTTCCCGACGACAAGCTGCAGACAGCCCAGGCTCACATCGTGCTCGGCAACACCGCCGATGCGGATGACAGCGAGGAGCGGGCCTCGCACTACGACAAGGCGGTCGAGCTTGCGCCGCGTGACAAGGACATCCGGCGGACCCGCGGCCTGTTCTACCTGCTCACGG
>CANHYS010000096.1 GCA_947464585.1 Planctomycetaceae bacterium
TAACCAGCGACAGCGACTGGGATGCGACGAGCAGCAGTTATATCGGCAACTCCTCATTGGTAGGTGGTGCCAGCGGGAGCTGGCTCAAGCTGGGGCCGACCCCCTACACGCTCTCGTCATCCGACTACGACTGAGCCGTCGTCGGAAACGTCTCGTCACTGGAACCAGTCCATCATGAGCACCTTGGATCACAACCGACTCCTGCTGAGCGGCATCGCGGCGACGGCACTGGTTGCCCTTGGCATCTTGGCCGCCGTCCGCTCCCGCGGCAGCGTTGAATCCCCAGCCGACCTCGCGAGGCAGGCCATCACGGCGGGCAGCCCGAAGGATCAGGCCCAGGCGGCGACGAGACTGGCAGCGCTGGCCGCGCGTCCTCGGCCGCAAGCTCAGCCAAGCGGCAGCGGGGACGTGATCGGCAGCCTTCAAGACACGCTCGCCAACGGCCGGACATCCGAGGTACGGGCCGCCGCCATCGTGGGCCTCGCCCGCACCGCAGACCGCTCCGTGCTGCCGCTGCTGGTCGAGGCGATCGAGGATGACGACCCGCTCGTTTCGGGCCGGGCCGTGGCCGCCGTCCAGCATCTGCTCGGCGTCCGCTATGAGTTGGATGAGCAACCGCTTGATCGGGAGGGCCGCCGCCGGCTGGCGGGCATGGCCCGCAGTGACATGGCCGCCCTCGATGGGCCCGGACGGGCCTGGTGGGAGGCCCACACCGTGCCTGGCGGCACCTGGTAGCCACACAGTGCCGCCTCGGCGGCGGGAAGAACAACATGCCAAGAAACACCCCACTCCGCTCCGCCTTTTCGCTCGTCGAACTGCTGATCGTCGTCGCGATCGTCGCGGTCGTGGCGTCTCTCACGCTCCCGGCGGTGCAGGCCTCGCGGGAGGCGGCCCGATCGACGACGTGTGCCAACAACCTCAAGCAGGTCGGCATCGGTCACGCAAGCTACGTGGGAAAGTATCGCACCGGCATGCCCGCCTACGACTGGCGGACCAATGTGCTGCCCGAGATGGAAAACAACCGCCGCAGCCTGCTCTGCCCGGGCGACAGCCGGACGGAACTCTACGACATCAACGAGTTCGCGGTGTATATCGTCGATAACAAGCGGACCATTCCTCTGCAGCCCGGCCCCTGGTGCGCGCTCGGCGACAACGAGTTCTGCGAGCAGTTCACCGGAGTGAAGCGCAAAACGCCTGACAGCTACTTCCTCGTCTTCGAGGACATGGCCTACAACAGCCCCTTCGATGGCGTCATCCTCGTCGAGCCGCTTGCCCAGGGCGGCTCGAAGCTGACGCACGTGGGCGGCAATCCACACTCCTATGTCCATCAACTCCGCGATCCCAAGGGCGCCATCATCGCAAACCCGTTCGGCAAGGGTTTCACCTGGACCGTGCAGGGCATCCGCACGAGCTACGCGATCAGTTCCCGGTCGGCCCGGTTCACGACCGACCAGTTCAAGGTGCTGGCGCTCGAATATGCCACGCCGGTGGCCGATGTCGTCGGCCCGACTGCCACAGGCACGATCACGTGGTGGAAGGACGTGAGCCCGCGGCATGGGGGCCGACTGAACGTGCTCTACGGCGACGGCCGCGTGGCAGCCGTCGATGCCGCTGAGATCGACCCGACGTCGGCGACCATCCATGACTTTTCGTGGTGCCCGATCATCGACACGAAGCGGATGCTCTTGCCCCAGTGAAACCGGCTGGCTCCTTCGAGACGGGCGGGATACTGGCCCTGCAGATTGGCCGGGCGGCGAGCAGTATCATGGCGGACGAAATCAATCGCTCGCCAATCGCTTTGAGGAATCATGCGCCGACCGTTTCATCGCCTTGCAGCCGCGATCTCGCAAGCAGCACCGCCGGCCTTCCTGATCATGCTCGTCATGCTTGTCATGTCGACGGGCCTACGAGCGGACGGCCCCGCTGATAATCTTCCCGCCGCCGTTCGACCGATTCCCCCTGTCGGCATCGAACTCGACGACGCCACGCGAACGCGACTGCAGGATGCCGTCGTGGCACTGACACGCGACGTGGACGCGGCCACCGCTGCGAGCGACGCCGACCGAGCCGAGGTGCTCGTCTTCGCCCGCGCCGTGCAACTCGCCGTCGAAGACCGGTTTCTCTACAACCCGAAGGAGATCGAACAGGCGGAGCGGTTGCTCGAGTCCGCACGCAAACGGCTCGGCATGCTCGCACAGGGCCGTCGAGGGCCCCTGATCGTCGACGATGCAGCCGATGCCCCGGGAAAGCCGCGGCTCACGGTCGGCGGTTTCCGTTCGAGGATTGATGGTTCGATCCAGCCCTACGGCCTCGTCCTGCCGGCCGACTTCGACATATCCGACACGAAGCCACGCCGCCTCGACATCTGGCTGCACGGTCGGGGCGAGAAGGTCGGCGAGGTGCAGTTCCTTCATCAACGACTCCATGATGCGGGACCGATCGCCCCGGCCAACACGATCGTGCTCCATCCCTACGGCCGCTACTGCAACGCCTTCAAGTTCGCCGGCGAGGTCGACGTGCTGGAGGCAATCGCCCACGTGAAGACGCTGCTGCCGATCGACGACGACCGGGTCACGATCCGCGGGTTCTCGATGGGTGGCGCAGGCTGCTGGCAGCTCGCGGTGCACTATCCGGGCACGTGGCTGGCCGCGACACCCGGCGCCGGATTCAGCGAAACGATCGCGTTCCTCCGCGGGTTTCAACAGGAGGAGTTCATTCCCGGCGAGCCGCAGCGGTCGCTGCTCCACTGGTACGACTGCCCCGACTGGGCGGACAACCTGCGGCACCTCCCCACGATCGCCTACAGCGGCGAACTCGACCGCCAGAAGCAGGCGTCTGACGTCATGGAGGCGGCCTGCAAAGAACGCGGCTTCACCATTCCGCATGTCATCGGGCCGCAGACAGCCCACAAGATCCATCCCGACTCCATGATGGAGATCGAGACGTTCATCGCAGCCCAGGCAGCCCGCGGACGTCCCACCACACCGGCCGAGATCGACTTCACCACCTACACGCTTCGCTATCCGACACACACCTGGCTCACGATCGAGGGACTCGGCGAGCACTGGAGCAAGGCCCGCGTGCAGGCCAAGGCCCGGCGCCCCGCGTCGATTGAGATCACGACCACGAACGTCACCCGCCTGCGGCTCGACATTCCACGGGCCTCGCACCTGCTCGACTTTGAGGCTCCCGTCGAGGTCCGCATCGACGGGAGCACCATCACCGTACCGCCAACACCGGGCGGCCGCTGGGAAGCCGCGTTCGTCGCGGCCGACGGTGGATGGCGGCGTGACGAGACCTCGAAACAAAACCCACAGCAAGACTCGACGCTGCTGCGAAAGCGACCAGGACTCCAAGGACCGATCGATGATGCCTTCATGGAGCCATTCCTCTTCGTCGGCCCGGAGGCGATGCCTGACAAAGCATCACCTGTCGAAGCATGGGCCCGGGAGGAATATGCCCGCGCCATCCGCGAGTGGCGGCGGCACTTCCGTGGCGACGTCATCGAGCGGAAAGCCGCTCTCGTCTCCGCGCAAGACATCGCCGACCGGAACCTCATCCTGTTCGGCACGGCCGACTCCAATCCGCTCATCGCGCGGGTGATGCCGGGGCTGCCGCTGCGGCGCGATGGCGACACCTGGTCAATCGGTCCGCACCGTGTCGATGCGGCCGCCGCCGTGCCGATTCTCATCTACCCCAACCCGCTCAATCCCGACCGCGTCATCGTGCTCAACAGCGGCTTCACGTTCCGCGAGTATGCCTATCTCAACAACGCCCGGCAGATCCCGATGCTTCCCGACTGGGCCATCGTGAGCGCCGCGGAAGGCCGCGGCACGCAACTCCCCGGACGAATCCTCGCCTCGGGCTTCTTCGACGAGCGCTGGCAGCCCAAGTGAGCCCCGCTTGCCACCGACGCCCTCGTGCGTGTCGTCGAGTGGCGGTTACACTGCCCATGGCTTCGCGGCCGTGTCATGGATGAAATGCAGGTTCACGGACGAACGTATGGATCAGGATTCCCGTTTGGATCGCCTCGAGTTGGCCCGACTGTGGGCCGACCTCGTGGGCAAGGTTTTGAGTGGTATCGCCCTGATCGTGGCGGCCTGGTGGACCTACACCAACTTCACGGTGGAACGGACTCACGATCCCACGATGGAGGTGAACGTCTCCCCCAGCGTCCACCCGCTGCGCACCGACAAGGTGCTCCTGAACGTCGACATATTCCTGCGGAACATCGGCAAGGTCGCCATCAAGCCGAAATTTCCTCGTGGGGACAACGATCAAAACCTTGGACTGGAGATTTCGATCGTCGAGATCGAGCCGCTCAGTCACGGTTTGACCACCGCCACGCAGCCCGGTGCCGATGCAGCCGATCCGTCCGTTCCCTGGTTTGACTGGACTGCCGGGGACGGCAATCCGAAGCCGCTCTTGCGCAAGCGCAACCTGCTGGCTTCCAATGAAGACTTTGCCAACGGGTGCTATCAACTGAATCCCGGCGTGCGCTATCGTGAGCCGTTCGCCTGCATCGTGGAGAAGGACAGGCTCTATGCCATCCGGGCCCGGTTTTGGACCGACGAAGGCTCCGTGGCCGATCTGGTGTATGTCGACACGTTCCAGGCCGGCAGCGGGCAGCAGTAGCACAGTGTGGACGCCCGCCGGCTTCAGACTTCGGGTTTGACACGGGGTGAATGATCGCGGAAACTCCGGCATCGTCCTCCGTCGCAAGGCACCGCCGGCCGTGTGGTATCGCAACTGAGTTTCGGACGTTCCCGGAGGTCAAGCTCGTGGCAGGAACCTCGCCCTTCGGTCGCTTCTGGCCACTGCGTCGACGAGCATCCGTCCCGCACCCCGCCGCAGGTCGCAGCATGCGTCGGCGGCACACGGGTCTCGCCGCAGAGCGACTCGAGGATCGGCGACTCCTGGCGGCTACCCCTGGCGATGCATTCAACCATGGGCTGTCCGATATCCGCGTGATGCCCGCGGTGACCCCGGCCTGGTTTGCCTCGCTTGCGGACGACTCTGCATCGCTTTCATCCGGGGCAGGTTCGGCCGCGTCGATCATGATCGCCTCGAAGAGGCCCACGATCACGGTGCCTCGCACCATCGGGCCCATTGTCCAGATGCCGAACACGCCAGCCAAGGTTGTTGCGGCCGCATCAGATGCCGCGGGCGTCCATGAGTGGATCGTCCAGTTATCCAACCGCACCCTCGCAAGCGTCCATTCGGTGGCTGAGGCGGCGGCCTATCTGCAGCAAGCCGCGTCGCTGGGCCTGCAGGTCGTCGAGGGGCTGGGGCTGCCGGGCCAGCTGCTCGTGCGAGCCACGGCGCCGTTGGGAACGGTGGAACAGTATTTCACCGCCAACGTGGGCATCGCCTCGTTCAGTCGCAACGGCACGACAAAGGTGGCGACGATCCCCAACGACCCCTCCTTTACGAGACTCTACGGCCTCAACAATGTCGGGCAGACGGGAGGCACGACAGATGCCGACATCGACGCCCCGGAGGCATGGAATGTCACAACGGGCAGCAGTTCGATCGTTGTGGGCGTAATCGACACGGGCATCGACTACACGCATCCCGACCTGGCCGCCAACGTTTGGACCAATCCGGGCGAGGTTGCCGGCAACGGCGTCGATGACGACCGCAACGGCTTCGTGGATGACGTGCACGGGTACGACTTCGCGAACGACGACGGCGATCCGATGGACGACAACTACCACGGCACGCACGTGGCGGGCACGATCGGCGGCGCGGGCAACAACGGCACGGGCGTCGCCGGCGTCAGCTGGAACGTCTCGCTGATGGCGCTCAAATTCCTCGACTCCTCCGGCTCGGGGTACCTCTCCGACGCCATCCGCGCCGTGAACTACGCGACGATGATGCGGACGACCTACGGCGTCAACGTGCGGGTCACGAACAATAGCTGGGGGGGCGGCGACTCCGAAGCCAGCCTGTTCGACGCCATCAACGCCGGCGGTGACGCCGGCATCCTGTTCGTGGCGGCGGCTGGCAACAGTGGGACAAACTCTGACGCTTCGCCGAGCTACCCCGCCGCCTACGACTCGCCGGCGATCATCAGCGTGGCCGCAACCGATCATAAGGATGCGCTGGCCTCCTTCAGCAACTACGGGGCGACGTCGGTCGATCTCGCAGCGCCCGGTGTGAACATCTACAGCACGATCCCGGGCAACCAGTATGGCACCTTGAGCGGCACGAGCATGGCCGCTCCCCACGTGGCGGGCGTGGCGGCCCTGGCGCTCGCGGTCGATCCATCGCTCTCCGTCGCCCAACTGAAGAGCAGGCTCATCGACAACGTCGACCCGGTCGCCTCGCTTGCGGGCAAGACCGCCAGCGGCGGTCGGCTCAATGCCGCCAATGTCGTCTCCTCGGTCGCGGCGTACGGACCGACGGTGGCGATCGCCAGCAGCAGATCGTCCGTGAACCGGGGCGAAACGTCCACCATCACGTTCGCGCTCAGCAGTCCGTCCACCGACTTCACCGCAGCCGACGTCGCGGTCGCCGGTGGCACACTCTCGAACTTCACCGGCTCTGGCGACCTCTACACTGCGACGTTCACGCCGGCATCGGGGCTCGATGGCTACGGAACGATCACCGTGGCGGCGGGCGGGTTCACCGACACGTCCGGCAGGCCAAGCGGCCGTGGCGCACTGGCACCCGCCATCCGCATCGTCACGAATTCGCTGGAGGTCGTCGGCACGCCACTCTCGCTGGGATTTGCCCCGGACGGATCGTTCGTCGGCCCATCGATCGGTGCCCGCTGGAACGGCATCGAGTTCCTGCGCTACGGCACGTTCCTGGCGAACTGGACAATCGCGATCAACGGCACGAGCTACTGCAACGTGGCCGCAGCCGGCCTGACGTCGTTTCCAGTGACGATCGTCGATGCCAGTGCGGGTGCCAGCCGCGAGGTGCGGATGACGGGCAGCCCGCGGAAGGGCGTTACGGTCGTGCGGACCGTCACGTGGCAGGACGGCGATGACCATGCCGTCGTGACGACGACCGTCACCAACAGCACGTTGGCAACGCTGTCGAGCGTGGCGCTGCTCGAGAACGACGACCCCGATCCCGACGGGAGCCTCGAGACGTCCAACGATGTGCTGCGTGACGGCCGGCTGGTGGTGGGATCGGCAGCCGGTGGGGCGATGGCGCTCGGCTCCGCCGATCCACGTGCCGTGGCGTCGGCCGAAGGCTTCTTCATCAGCAATCCCGCCGATGTCCTGCTCTCGCCGGTCGATCCCAACGGTACCGCA
>CANHYS010000097.1 GCA_947464585.1 Planctomycetaceae bacterium
AGCCCCACGCTGTCGGAAGGATTCGGCGCCGTCGCCGGAATGCCGCCCCAGCAGGCACAGTCGCCGAGGGCGACCACCGCGTTGGCCACGCCGGAGAGTTCGGCCACCCAGTCCTTCATCGGCCGGTCGGCGAACATGTTGTAACGGCCGGTGCCGTGCGGAGCCCGGATCACCGTGCCCTCGAACACGAAAATGTCGAGCGGCCGCTTGCCCGAGACGATGTCGGTGAGCATGGCCTTGACCTGGTCGCCGAGTTCCACGCCCAGCGACGGATGCCAGAGCACGTCGATGCCGAAGTCGGTGACGAGGTCACACGCGCTCGGCTCCTCAGCGTTGAGGAACGACATCGTGTTGCCACTGCAGGCACCACCCTGGAGCCAGAGAAGAGTCGCCATTATTGCCTCCTCCTTAGAGCCCGAATTTGACGAGCATCCCGCAAATCAGGATCGCCAGGCCCGCGAAGGCATGGCTGAACCGGCTGAGCTGCGGCAGATGTAGGAACGACATGCCGAATCGCATCACCATCACCGTCAGGGTCATGGTCGCCACCGTCGCGAGCGTGAAGGCGGCCACGACAGCCGCGACAGCCCACGGGCTCGCCTTCGCGGCCGGGTACATCAGCAGCGGAATGAGCGGCTCGCACGGCCCGAACACGAACACGAGAAGGAGCAGCCACGGCGACCAGACGGAGGCGGTGGCCGCCCCCGATGCGGAACCGCCCGCCGCGGCGGCGTGGAAGTGCACATGCCCGCCGTCATGCCGGTGCTGATGGCTGTGCAAGGTCTCATCAGCATGAACATGCAGGTGGGCGCGAGGCATCTTCCGCACAGCCTGCACGACGCCCCATGTCAGATAGGCGAGCCCAAACGCGATCAGCATCCAGGCGGCCATGTCGCCCCGCAGCGACTCAAACGCCTCGAGCTTCATCAAAACGACGCCCACCGTGAGGCCGAGGAGCCCGATCAGCACCGATCCGGCCACGTGGCCGAGGCCGCAGCCCGTGGTAATCCAAAGTGTCTTGCGGGCCGACCAGTTGCCGGCCCGCGACATGGCGACGAACGGAATGAAGTGGTCGGGGCCGAGCAGCGTATGGACCACGCCAATCGACGCCGCAGTGAGGCTGAGAATGAGTGCTTCAGAAGACGGACCCATGACACGGTCTCCTCCGTCGCACCCCTGCGACCGGCAACTCTATCGGCCGGACCGTCCGACAGGGAAGCGGTGACGACCCTAGAATCCGCGAGCCACCAAGAGCGGAAGCTGGCGCAGGCCTGATATGCACGAGTTGTCGATCGCAAGCAGCATCGTCGAGATCGCGGGGGAGCACGCCCGGCGGGAGGGCGGCGGCCGGGTCGCGAGCGTGACACTGCGGATCGGCCGGCTTTCGTGCGTCCACGAGAATGCCCTCCGCTACAGTTTTGACCTGGTCACGGAGGGCACGCCGCTGGCCGGCGCGACACTGGCCGTGATCGAAGTGCCGGTCCGGATCTGGTGCGATCTCTGTGAAGCCGAGGTCGAACTTCCGGGCATCCAGCGGTTTGCCTGCCCGGCATGTGGACACTTGAGCAGCGACATCCGTGCCGGCCGCGAACTCGACATCGAATCCATCCAGATCGCAGCCGATCCACTCGCACCGGAGCAGGTCGCAGCGGACACCCCCGAACTGTCGCAGCCGGAGCCATCATGATCGAGCCACGGATCCTCGAGGTGCGGACGAAGATCTTGAAGAAGAACGATGAACTGGCCCGCGAAATGCGGCGGCAGTTTGAGTCGCTCGGTCTGCTCGTCGTCAACATGGTGTCGAGCCCCGGCACCGGCAAGACCTCGTTCCTCAGGGAAACGCTCTCACGACTGATGGCCCACGGCATCCCCGTGGCCGCCGTCGTGGGCGATCTCGAAACCGACAACGACGCCCGCCGCCTCGCGGAGAGCGGTGCTCCGGTCCGCCAGATCATGACCCACGGACTCTGCCACCTCGAGGCCGACATGGTGCAGTCGCACCTCGCCGGCTGGAAGCTCGCCGACCTCCACTATCTCTTCATCGAGAACGTCGGCAACCTGGTTTGCCCGACGAGCTGGGACCTCGGCGAATCGGTCCGACTCGCCCTGCTGTCAGTGACGGAGGGGGAGGACAAGCCGCTCAAGTATCCGGGTCTCTTCAACACTGCCGACATCGCCGCGATCACGAAGACCGATCTGGCCGCCGCCTGCGAGTTCAACCGCGAACTCGCGCGGGCCAACATCGAATCGGTCAGGCCCGGCATGCGGATCATCGAGACCTCGGTGAAGACCGGCGTGGGCATCGACGAGTGGCTCGACTACCTCGCCGAGAAGCGACGGGCGTTGTAGGGCACGCTACGTTGTTCGGTGGGAGGTGCTGACACGCCGCATTGGTTCGCCGGCTGCGGCATGCTCCTCAGCATCTGGAGTGGCTCAAGGCACGCCCCTCAGGGCCAAGCCACCAAACCCAACCCGCTTCGCGCCAGCACAGCCTGCCCCAGTGCCAGTCCGCCGTCGTTCGCCGGCACCCGCTGATGCACGAGCACCTCGAAGCCCGCCTGGTGGAGTTCGTCGATCGCCATCCGCAACAGCAACGCGTTCTGAAACACGCCGCCGGTCAGCCCGACGGTCGTGCCGGCCCCGGCAGCCCGTAGTCGCATGCAGACCTCCGCGATCATCCGGACAACCGCCATGTGAAACCGTGCCGCGATCCGATCCGGCGGCAGTCCTGCCAGCGCATCGACAAGAACTCCCTGCACCACCGGCTGCCACCCGACCGGCATCGCCTTGCCATCGTGAACATCGAATGCATAGGCACCGCCATCGTCCGTCGCTCCCGCCGCCAATGCCTCGAGATGCATGGCCGCCTCGGCCTCGTAGGTGATCGACTGTTTCACGCCGGCCAGCGCGGCCACGGCGTCGAACAGCCGCCCCATGCTGCTCGTAGCAGGGCAGTTGATATTTTTTGCAAGCTGTTGGCCGAGCAGTCTTCGCTCCGAGTCGGCTGCGGCCCGCACGGGCGCGAGCCGGTCGTCCCATTCAAGGCCCGCCGCATGGAGCACCGCCAGGGCCGTCCGCCAAGGGTGCCGGATGCTCGCGTCGCCCCCCGGCAGCGGAAACGGTGCCAGGTGCGCGGCACGACGGAATGCGCTGCCTGACACAGTAAAAAACTCGCCACCCCAGATCGTGCCGTCGTGGCCGTAGCCCGTGCCGTCGAAGCAGACGCCGATCACGCCGTCGAACGGGCGACCGTGCTCGGCCAGCAGGCTGGCGACGTGCGCCTCATGATGCTGCACCTGCACGAGGGCGATCCCGCGGGCGGCCGCGAACCTGCGGGCCCAGTCCGTCGAGAGGTAGCCGGGGTGCAGGTCGGCCGCGACGATCGTGATCGCCACATCGAACAGCCGCAGCACGTGGCTCGCCGTGTGGCCGAGCGACTCGAGTGTCTCGAGGTTGCCCATGTCGCCGATGTGCTGGCTCATGATCGCCTGATCGGCATGAGCGAGACAGACGGCCGCCTTGAGTTCGCCACCCACGGCCAGCACGGCCGGCCCCGGCTCCCCAAGTCTGATCGGCATCGGCGCATGCCCCCGCGACCGCCGGATCGGCATGACGGCCCCCGCGGCACACCGCACGACGGAGTCATCGCAGGCGACGTGGATAGGGCGATCGTGCATCAGAAAGGCATCGACAAGCGGACCAAGACGTTGCACGCCGGCGGCGTTGTCGTGCACGATCGGCTCCTCGGAGAGGTTGCCCGATGTCATCACCAGCGGCGGCATGCCCTCGCAGAGGAGATGATGCAGCGGTGAATATGGCAGCATGACGCCGACAAAGTCATTGCCGGGCGACACCTCCGCCGACAGTCCCGCATCCGTTGACCGCTTTCGCAGCAGCACGATCGGCCGGTCGCGGCCCTCGAGCAGTCGTCTTTCCTGCTCGTCGACTCTGACGATGGCCTGCGCCGCGGCGAGGTTTTCCACCATCACGGCCAACGGCTTGCCGACACGCTGCTTGCGGCTCCGCAGGAGATCGACGGCCGCATCGCTCGTCGCATCGCAGACGAGGTGAAATCCACCCACTCCCTTGATGGCGACGATACTTCCGGCTCGCAGTAGGAGCTTCACGGCCACGACCGCCGCGTCGCCCTCGGCGATGCGATCTGCATCGTGGTCCGAGAGCCAGACCGACGGCCCGCAGGAGGGGCAGGCGTTTGGCTGCGCGTGGAAGCGTCGGTCCGCGGGATCGGCGTATTCCGCGGCGCACTGCAAACACATCGCGAATCCACGCATCGTGGTCTGCGGGCGGTCATAGGGCAGGCCGGTGATCACCGTGAACCGTGGGCCGCAGTTCGTGCAGTTGGTGAATGGATACCTGTACCGACGGTTGCCCGGGTCCCGAATGTCCGCAAGGCAGTCGTCGCAGGTGGCGATGTCGGCGGGCAGTGACGTGGCCGCTCCCGGGCGGGTGATGCTCTCGAGGATCATGAACCGTGGTGGTGCCGCCGCATCGACGAGCGCATCGACGACTGTCACCCGCTCGACCACGGCGAGCGGCGGAGCCGCGGCGGCGAAGCCGTCGAGAAACGCCTCCACGCGCTCGGCCGGCCCCTGCACCTCCGCCGTCACGCCGGCTGAATCATTCTCAACCCAGCCCGCAAGGCCCAGACCGCTCGCGCGCCGCCACACGAACGGCCTGAAGCCGACCCCTTGCACGACTCCAGAGATCGATAGTTGCTTGCGGGTGAGCGAGGCCACGTGAGGATTCCACCGGGGAAAGGACGGTGCATCCTACGCGCGATCCCCAGACAATATCCCTTGCGAAACAACCGACGATGACCGCCCCGACGACGACCGAGACGGCGGGCCCGCGTTCAGACCAGTTCCGGCATGGGGTCGGTCTTGTCGAGCGGTGTCTGCGGCCGGCCAGCGTGGTCGGTGAGTGATACGGCCGCCGGGTCGATGCCGAGGTGACGGTAGAGCGAGGCGAGCACCTCGGCGAAGTGCACCGGGCGGTCGGTGATCGACGCGGCATGGCGGTCGGTGGCACCGATCACCTGTCCGGTGCGAAACCCACCGCCGGCGAGCAGTCCGCCGCCGACTGCCGGCCAGTGATCGCGGCCGGCATCCTTGTTGATGAGCGGCGTGCGGCCAAACTCGCCCCAGGCCACCACGGCCACGTCCTTATCGAGACCGCGTTCATGGAGGTCCTCGATGAGCGCGGAGAGTCCCTGATCGAACTGCGGCAGGTGTGTATTCTTCATGCCGTTGAACGTGTCGCTGTGGAAGTCCCAACGGCCAAAGTTCAGCGTCACCACTCGGCAACCGGCCTCGACGAGCCGCCGTGCCATGAGAAAGTGCTCGAGGTTCGTCGGCGCACCGTCACCGAACCGCTCCTTGCTTCCCTTGCCGTAGCGGTCACGGACCCGCTGCGGCTCCTCCGAGATGTCGATCGCCTTGGCGAGCCGGCTGCTGGTGAGGATGTCGAAGGCGGTCTGCGTGAGCGCGTCCATGCCGGCAAGCGACCGACTGGCGTCGATGTCACGGCGGAGGGTGTCGAGCCGCCGCAGGAGGTCGCGGCGGTCGTCGAGTCGGCTCCCGGCGACGTCCTTGAGCACCATGTCGCCGCTGGTCGGTCCATTGGGCCGGAAGGCCGCGTGCGACACCCCGAGGAAGCCGGGCAGCCCCGGCGAACCGTAGGGTGGGTGACCCGCGTCGGGCGAGAGACCCACGAACGGCGGCACCGCCCGGTCCACCGGCCCGAGCATCTTCGAGGTCACCGATCCGACGCTCGGCCACCCGCCCGTCGGCTGGTTGCGGACCGTGCGGCCGGTGTAGCAGATAAACGAATCATGATTGCCGTCAGGCGAGCCGTACACACTCCGCAACACGACGCACTTGTCCATGATCCCCGCCATCCGCGGCATGTGCTCGCAGATCTGCAGGCCCGGGACGTTCGTGCTGATCGGCCGGAACTCGCCGCGGATCTCCGCCGGCGCGTCCATCTTCATGTCGTACATGTCCTGATGCGCCGGTGCGCCGCACATGTAGATCATGATCACCGCCTTGTGCGACGAGCGGATGCCCGCCTCCTGCTCGGCCTTCAGGAGTTGGGGCAACGACAGGCCGCCCAGGGTGAGGCTGCCAATGCGAAGCATGTCGCGGCGACGGATGCCGTCGCAAAATGCCGAACGGCCGTCTGGACGGCGGCCCGGATGCGGATCGGCCACGATCGAAAGCATGGCGGTGGCCCTGATGGCGGAAACGGAGAATTACCCCGGAACACGAGTCTGCACACGACACTGCTCGGACAGTCTACCTCCGCAGCGTTCGTTTCCGACAGATGGGTCCCGCAGCGGAGCATTCGCTGGACCGAAATCCCCCAAACCACTGGTAGCACTCGACTTACAGCCTGAAACGGCGATGGAACCCTACAATTTCATGGAGACAGGACCGATACCAAGAGTAGACTTTGTGCTGAGATTTGAGGGTTCCCCGCGAGGGCGTTGGCGATGCTCACGATTCACGGCAGCCATGGCAGCGGACGGCCGATGTGCGATGGCGCGACCCGTCGGCAGTTTCTCGCGATCGGCGGGCTCTCCTTCGGCATGGGCGGCCTGTCGCTCGCCAATCTCCTCCGGGCCGAGGAGACAACGGCCAAGGAGACCGGCAGCCGGCCCCGGCACAAGGCGCTGATCAACATCTTCCTGGGCGGTGGTCCGCCGCACCAGGACATGTGGGACCTCAAGCCGGATGCCCCTAGCGAGATCCGCGGCGAGTTCCGGCCGATCGACACGAACGTTCCGGGGCTGCAGATCTGCGAGGTCTTTCCGAAGCTGGCGACCCGTATGGACAAGTTCGCGGTCATCCGCTCCGTGGTCGGATGCGAGCCGGCCCATGCCGGGTTTCAGTGCATGACGGGCTGGCCGGAGAGCAGCCTCAAGTCGATCGGCGGCCGGCCATCGATCGGCTCGAGCATCGCCAAGCTCCGCGGGCCGGTCGACCCGGCGGTGCCCCCCTTCGTCGGCCTCGCAGCCCGCACACAACACGTGCCATGGTCCGATTCCGGTATGCCCGGATTCCTCGGGCCGGCCTTCTCGCCGTTCAAGCCCGACGGCCCCGACATCGAGAACATGACGCTCAAGTCGATTCCACTCGAACGGCTCGCCGACCGCCGCAGGCTGCTCGCGAGCGTCGATCGGCTCCGTCGCGACATCGACT
>CANHYS010000098.1 GCA_947464585.1 Planctomycetaceae bacterium
CCTCGGCGACATCCCCATCATGCTGGGCGGTGGCGAGTTCATCATCAACGGTGCCGAACGCGTCGTGGTGAGCCAGCTGCATCGCTCGCCGGGCATCGATTTTGTCGCCGACACCGAGTCGAGCGACCGCAAAACCTACAACTGCCGCATCATTCCCGAGCGTGGCAGCTGGATCGAGCTCAACGTCTCGAAAAAAGACACCCTCCAGGTGCGCATCGATCAGAGCGGCAAGTTTTCCGCACTGACACTCCTGCGGGCGATGGATCCGAAATTCAGCCGCGATTCCGAGATCCTCAAACTGTTCTACAAGACCACCGTCGAGAAGGTCGTCGGCGGACGGAGCGTGCCGAAACTCGAGGGCCGCATCGCCGTCGACGACATTGTCTATCCAAAGGGCAGCGAGCGCGCAGGCGAGATCATCGTCGATGCCGGCGTCAAGATCACTCACGACATGGCCGAGCTGATCTGCACCTCGGGCCTCAAGGCCGTCGAGGTGATGCAGGAGCAGAAGGTGCCTCTCCTGATGCACAGCCTCAAGGAGGACTCCGACGAGTCGAAGAAGCGCACCGGAGTCGCACCGAGCCACGAGGACGCGCTGGTGCGGATTTACCAGCGGCTCCGGCCGGGCAATCCGCCCGCCCTGGACAAGGCGAGAACGCTGTTCGACGAGAAGTTCAAGGATACGAACCGGTATCGTCTCGGCCGCGTGGGTCGCTTCCGCATCAATCGTAAGCTCGGGCTCTCGGTGCCGGAAACGGAGATGACGCTCCGGCCGGATGACCTGATTGCCGCGATCAAATACATGCTGCAGCTCAGCGAGGGCGAGGGCGAGGTGGAGGTCGATGACATCGACCACCTCGGCAACCGCCGCCTGCGTACGATCGACGAACTCGCCAGCGATGAGCTCCGCAAGGGCTTCCTGAAACTGCGCCGCACGGTGCAGGAGCGGATGAGTCTCAAGGATGTGGCGGAAATGTCGCCTCGGACGCTCATCAACCCCAAGAGCATCTCCGCTGCGATTGAATACTTCTTCGGCCGCGGCGAGCTCTCGCAGGTGGTCGACCAGACGAATCCGCTTTCGATGCTCACGCACGAACGGCGACTCTCCGCGCTGGGGCCAGGCGGCCTGAATCGTAAGCGAGCGGGCTTCGAAGTGCGCGACGTGCACATCTCCCACTACGGTCGTATCTGCCCGATCGAAACGCCTGAAGGCACGAACATCGGCCTGATCTCGAGTCTCGCCATCTACTCCGGCGTCGATTCCTACGGCTTTTTGGTCACGCCATATCGCAAGGTCTCGAAGTGCAAGCTCACTGACGACGTCGTCTGGCTCCGTGCCGACGAGGAGCACGACGCCCATCTTGCGCCGGCCGATGCCACGGTTGTCGACGGTAAAATCGAAGGCGATACGATCATCGCCCGGTATCGCGGCGACTTCGTGCTCGTGCCCGCGGACGCGATCGAATACATCGACGTGGCACCCAGCCAGATGGTGGGCGTGTCCGCCGGCCTGATTCCGTTCCTTGAGCACGACGACGCCAACCGCGCGTTGATGGGCTCCAACATGCAGCGTCAGGCCGTGCCGCTGCTGGTGACCGAGCCGCCGATCGTCGGCACGGGAATGGAACGCGATGTGGCCGTCAATTCAGGGCTGATCGTACGGGCAGCCAAAAAGGGCACCGTCACCTACGTCGACGCGGAATCGATCGAGGTGACTCCGGCATCCGGATCGGTCGATGCCTACAAGCTTCGGAAATATGTCGGGCTCAATGAGCGGACGTGCCAGAACCAAAAGCCCATCGTGCAACTTGGCCAGAAGGTCGATAAGGGCGATGTGCTGGCCGACGGTGCCGCCACCTACAAGGGTGAACTGGCGCTCGGCCGCAACGTGCTGGTCGGTTTCATGGCGTGGGATGGCTTCAATTTCGAGGACGCCATCATCATCAGCGAGGAGCTCGTGGAAGACGACGTCTACACCTCGATCCACATCGAGGAATACGACATCGAAATCCGCGACACCAAGCTGGGTCGCGAGGAGTTCACGCGGGACATTCCCAACGTCGGCGAGCGTGCCCTGCACAACCTTGACGAAAGCGGCATCGTCCGGATCGGCACGTATGTGCGACCGGGTGACATCCTGGTCGGCAAGGTCTCCCCGAAGAGCAAGACTGAATTGACTCCGGAAGAGAAGCTCCTTCATGCCATCTTCGGTCGCGCTGGCGAGGACGTGAAGAACGACTCGCTGGAGGTGCCATCCGGTGTCGAAGGCATCGTGATCGCCGCCGAGAAGTTCTCCCGGCGAATGAGCCTCTCCGAAGAGGAGCGCCGCGAGTTCGAGAAGCAGCTCAAGGAAGCGGAAAACATCGGTAACGCGCAGATCGCCGAGGTGTTTGCGGCCTTGGTCGCAGAGCTGGAGAAGGTGCTGCAAAAGCCGCTCACGGCGGCCGATGGCAGCCCGTTGGTTCGCAACCAGGACCACAAGGTGGTGGCGGAGCGTGCGGCTGCGTTCAGGCTCGAAGACCTCGACATCCGCTCTCCTCAGCGGAAGGTCGACATCGAGAAGCTCCATAAGACGATGTGGCCGACCGTGGATGCCGCGATCGACGCGCGGGATCGCCGACTCAACAGCATGAAGCGTGGCGACGAGCTGCGGCCGGGTGTGCTGCAGATGGTGAAGGTTTACGTCGCTGCCCGACGTGTGATCTCAGTCGGTGACAAGATGGCCGGCCGGCACGGTAACAAGGGTGTGATCGCCAAGATTCTCCCCAAGGAAGACATGCCCTTCCTGGCTGACGGAACGCCAGTGCAGATCCTTCTCAATCCTCTCGGCGTGCCCAGCCGCATGAACGTGGGGCAGATCCTGGAAACCCATCTGGGGTGGGCCGGCATGAAGCTCGGCTTCCAGGCCATCACGCCGGTGTTTGATGGTGCCAGTGAAGATGACATCAACGCCGTGCTGGACAAGGCGGGCCTGCCGCGGCACGGCAAGGCCCAACTCTATGACGGTCGCACGGGCGAGAAGATGGAGCAGGAGACGACCGTCGGCTACATCTACATGCTCAAGCTCCATCATCTCGTCGACGACAAAGTGCACGCCAGATCAACGGGCCCCTACTCGCTCATCACGCAGCAGCCGCTGGGTGGCAAGGCTCGATTCGGTGGTCAGCGGTTTGGCGAGATGGAAGTCTGGGCATTGGAGGCCTACGGCGCGGCCTACATCCTTCAGGAACTCCTCACCGTCAAGAGCGACGACGTCGAGGGCCGCACCAAGATCTACGAGAGCATGGTGAAGGGCGAGAACACGCTCGAGGCTGGCACACCTGCAAGCTTCGACGTGCTGACCAATGAGATTCGTGGCTTGGCCCTCAACATGCAGTTGGAAAAACGGCGGGTGTGAGGGTCGCCGCCTGCAGAGCGGCAGCGGCGGCGAGATACGTTGATTGATCGACACGACTGACTGATTCCAAGGAGCATCCACGTGAGCATCGGCGAATCCACCTACGATCGCGTCAATGACTATTCGGCCGTGAAGATCAGCCTGGCACGGCCGCACGACATTCGCAGCTGGTCGTTTGGCGAGGTGAAGAAGCCCGAAACGATCAACTACCGCACCTACCGTCCTGAAAAAGACGGCCTGATGTGCGAGAAGATTTTCGGACCTGAAAAGGACTGGGAATGCTCCTGCGGCAAATACCGCGGCATGAAATACAAGGGGATGATCTGCGATCGCTGCGGCGTGAAGGTGACGCACAGCCGTGTTCGCCGGAAGCGGATGGGCCATATCGAATTGGCCGCCCCGGTTGTCCACATCTGGTTCTTCAAGGCGATGCCCAGCCGCCTCGGCGCGCTGCTCGACATGAAGACCTCCAGCCTGGAGAAGGTGATCTACTTCCAGGACTACGTCGTGCTCGACCCCAAGGACACGCCGCTGAAGAAGCAGCAACTGCTCACTGAGGAGGAATTCCGCGAGGCCCGCAACACGTACGGCGAGACCGGCTTCGAGGCCGAGATGGGTGCGGAAGCGGTTCGCAAACTGCTGCTCTCGCTCGACCTCGTGACGCTCTCGAAGGACCTCCGCATCGAACTCGCGACGACCAACAGCAAGCAGAAGAAGAAGGACCTGGTCAACCGGCTGAAAATCGTCGAAGCCATCCGCGACAGCGAAAACAAGCCCGAGTGGATCGTGCTGGACGTGATCCCGGTCATCCCGCCGGACCTGCGGCCGCTGGTCATGCTCGACTCGGGCAACTTCGCCACGAGCGACTTGAACGACCTCTACCGCCGGATCATCAATCGCAACAACCGCCTCAAGAAGCTTGTCGACCTCAATGCGCCCGAGGTGATCATCCGCAACGAGAAGCGGATGCTGCA
Organism: Planctomycetaceae bacterium; assembly: GCA_947464585.1. The sequence goes on from CANHYS010000098.1 coordinate 4,372, forward strand.
GCAGTCCGTCGACGCGCTTTTCGATAACAATCGCTGCAAACGGCCCGTGCTGGCCTCGAGCAACCGCCCGCTCAAGAGCCTGACGGACATGATCAAGGGCAAGCAGGGCCGGTTCCGTGAGAACCTGCTCGGCAAGCGTGTCGACTACTCCGCACGCAGCGTGATCGTGGTGGGCCCCAACCTCAGGCTCCACCAGTGCGGTCTGCCGAAAAAGATCGCCCTGGAGCTCTACCAGCCGTTCATCATTCGGCGACTGAAGGAACTCGGCCATGCCGATACCATCAAGAGCGCCAAGAAAATGCTGGAGCGGAAGGACGCCGAGGTGTGGGACATCCTCGAAGAGGTGATCCGCAACCACCCGGTGCTGCTGAATCGCGCCCCTACCCTGCACCGCATGGGTATTCAGGCGTTCGAGCCGATGCTCGTTGAAGGAAATGCGATCAAGCTTCATCCGCTGGTCTGCAAGGGCTTCAATGCCGACTTCGACGGCGACCAGATGGCCGTGCATCTGCCGCTCTCGATCGAGGCGCAGGTTGAGGCCCACACGTTGATGCTCTCGACCAACAACATCTTCAGCCCTGCCAACGGTGCGCCGATCATCAGCCCGTCCCAGGACGTGGTGATGGGTTGCTACTACCTCACGATGCTGCTGCTCGGCCGCAAGGGCGAGGGCATGGTCTTCAAGAACGTCGAGGAGGTCGAGCTGGCCCATTCGCTCGGCAAGGTCGACACCCATGCCAAGATCCGGGTCAAGCTGCCAGCCGGTCGTCGCCTGAAAACAGACGTCGAGGCGCTCGGCAAGCCCGGCGCCGTGATCGAGACCACCGTGGGACGAGTGCTGTTCAACTCCATCCTTCCGGAAGGGATGCTCTTCTACAACATCCCGATGCGATCGAGCGAACTCGCCCGAGTGATCTCGGACTGTTATCAGGCCCTCGGCCGCCGCAAGACGATCGATCTGCTCGACGACATGAACCGCGTCGGCTTCAGCTGGAGCACGCGGAGCGGCCTCTCCTTCGCCACGGACGACCTGATCACGCCCGCCAACAAGGGGCGGATCATCGGGGTCGCGGAGAAGGAAGTCATGAAGATCATGAAGCTCTACCAGCGCGGCGTGATCACCGACGGCGAACGCTACAACCAGGTGCTCGACGCCTGGACGCACGCCCGCGAACAGATCACCAAGGAGATGATGGACGAACTCGAGCAGGACACCGACGCGCGGGACACGCGTTATGCTGGCTACGTGAACCCGATCTTCCTGATGGCGCACTCGGGCGCCCGAGGCGGCGTCGAACAGATCCGACAGCTCGCCGGCATGCGAGGCCTGATGGCCAAGCCGTCCGGCAAGATCATTGAGACGCCGATCAAGGCCAATTTCCGTGAAGGCCTGACCGTGCTCGAATACTTCAGCTCCACGCACGGCGCGCGGAAGGGTCTGGCCGACACGGCACTCAAGACGGCCGACTCGGGCTATCTCACCCGCAAACTCGCCGACGTGGCGCAGAACGTGGTCGTGACCATGCACGACTGCGGCACCACGCAGGGCATCGACAAGACGGTCATCTACCGCGGGGAAAAGGTCGAGGTCAACCTCGCCGACAGCATCCGCGGCCGTACCAGCCGTGCCAACATCGTGAATCCGATCACCGACGAAGTGGTCGTGCACGAGGACGAACTGATCACCCGCACGATGGCCCGGCAGATCGAGGAATTGGGGCTCGAAAAGATCCAGGTTCGCAGTGCACTGACATGCGAGGCCCCGCTCGGCGTGTGCCGACTCTGCTACGGCATGGACCTCTCCACCGGCTCCATGGTCGAGGAGGGGATGGCTGTCGGCATCATCGCAGCACAGAGCATCGGTGAACCGGGCACACAGCTGACGATGCGCACGTTCCACATCGGTGGCGTCGGTCAGCGTGCTATCGAGGAAAACGAGAGCCGTTCCAAGCGGGCTGGAACCGTCAAGTTCACGCGGCTTCGGACGGTCCAAAACGAACAGGGTGAGCAGATCGTGCTTGCGCGGAACGGCGAAATCGCCGTCGTTGACCCGAAGGGACGCGAACTCGAAAAGTTTGAAATCCCGGCGGGTGCGATCCTGAAGGTCGCTGACAATGATGAGGTCAAGGCTGGAACGGTGCTCGTGCAGTGGGACCCGCACTCGATCCCCATTCTGTCGGAAGTGGCGGGCAAGGTGCGTTATGAGGATGTCATCGAGGGCGAGACGCTCCGCCTCGAGAAGGACCCCAGCGGACACATGCGGCGAATGGTGATGGAGCACAAGGGTGTCTATCATCCGCAGGTCGTGCTGGAAGACGAAGACGGCAAGATCCTCGACTTCTACTACCTGCCGGAAAAGGCCTACATCGAAGTCACGCCGGGCGAGAAGGTTGCCGCCGGACACGTGCTTGCCAAGACGCCGCGCGAAGCTTCGGGCACGCAGGACATCACGGGCGGTCTGCCTCGCGTGACTGAAATCTTCGAGGCCCGTAAGCCGAAGGATCCGGCCATCATGGCCGAGATCGACGGCAAGGTGGAACTGCTCGGAGAGAAGCGACGAGGCAAGCGAACCATCGTTGTGAAGAATGAAAGCGGCGTTGAGCGCGAGCATCTCGTCACACACGGCAAACATCTCCGCGTTCACGCCGGTGATATCGTCAAGGCGGGCGAAGCGCTGGTCGACGGCCCCCTCGTTCCGCACGACATTCTCCGCATCTCCGGCGAAGAGGAAGTGCAGCGATATCTGGTGCGGGAGATTCAAAACGTCTACCGCAGTCAGCGGGTCGATATCGACGACAAGCACATCGAGATCATCGTCTCGCAGATGCTGCGAAAGGTGAAGATCGAGA
>CANHYS010000099.1 GCA_947464585.1 Planctomycetaceae bacterium
AGGAGCGAACCGCTGCGGCTCTCCCGAGATTCCTATTCGCTGCGGCTGCTGGAATACGTCCGCGACGAGGCCCACCGCTTCGCGCAGCACTACCACCACCTGCTCCGCAGCAAGCGGTCGTTCGACGAGGATCGCTGAGTCGCTCGCTCGCGAAGCCAGCGATTCCGGTCCAGAACCGACGGGGTGTACCTGGTGCGCGCGAGCACGCGGGGCAGCGGACCTCGGTTTTTCGCGGCTGGAGTCCGGTCCGGACGACCTTCTCCATTTTCTCTTGCTTCGAAGGGACCATCTCCCCATGATTCCGCCCCGCGTGAGATCTGCCGCGGCTCGTTGGCCAGAGGAGCGGTGTCGTGGTTGGAGCTGGAAATCATCCGTCGCACCGACAGCCCGCCGGCGACCGGGCCGTTGCGTGGCTCGGCATGGCGGTCATGTCGCTGGCTTGCCTCTGCCCGTGCAGGTCCGCAGTCGCCACCGATTCGTCGCCCGTCCCCAAGCCCATGACGGTCATCGAAGCCGGCACCGTGGTGGATGATCCCAGCCGCGACCGCTGGAACCGGATCGTGCTCATCGCCACCACGCGGTTCGCCAGCGGCGACACTGACGATGTCTCCGCATCCATCAAGGAGACCGTTGTTGGATTCACGTTCTCGATCCTCGCCACCGTGCGGCCGGTCAAGACGCCGTCCGACAGCGGGGAAGCCCCTCGGCACGAACTCGTCGAGGTCGGTGTCGGCAACTGCATGACAGTGAACGAACGACTCACCGTGGTCGCGCCCGATGCCACGATAGAGGGCTTGTCGCTCGACTTCCTCGGCAAGCAGGTGCTGAACGCCAAGCAGAAGAGCCTCGGCGGCATCACCTGCGTCGGAACGCACGGCACGGCGGTCGTGTTCGACGTGCCCACCCTGATGTTGCGGGGTGACGAGCACGAGGATCTCATCGTCCGGCACCTGGTACGGATCGACGCATCGTCGGGCGCCTGCTCGACCTGTGCCTGGCTGGTGTCGACCGACGAAGATGGCAGCCTCGAGCCGGTCGACGAACCGCTCCGGATCATCGACGGCGGCACCCGCGAAGAGCGACCCATCCACGTGGACGGCAGCCGATTCACCTTCGGGCTTCCCACCAAGCGGGCCTTCGCCGTGGAAGACCTGCCTCCCGGCCGGCGTGTCGACTGGTCCACATCGCTGCGGACCGCCGCCGACGTGCCCACCTACACGAACGAGTCACTCGATCGTCTCGTCACCGAACTCGACACGGCCGTCGCCAGCCTCCGCACGCTCCGCTCGGCAGAGCGATGACAAGCGGGTCGATCATACTGTGAAGGGCTGCCCGTACGCTGTATACACGCGAAACACGGCATCCTGCCGTTTTCGCTTGGCCGACCTCCGTCGGCGGGTGCTAACCCGGCCCTCCAGGCCTGGCGCCTTGGACGAGCGTCGATTCAGCCTACCGGCTGTGCATGTCGCACGACACGCCGCCGGCGGCCGGTACGTAGCACATCCGGGCGTAGTCCATCACCATGCGGTGTGCACTGAAACGCCACGCCAGTGAACTGATCGAGTTCATCATCATCCTGATCCACGCCCGCGGCAGGCCGTCGCTGTCGCGATCGTAGAAGAGCGGGATCACCTCCTGCTCCAGCACCTTGTAGAGTGCCTCGCCGTCGCGACGGTCGGTGATCTCGTCATTGGAGTGCGTCTCGCCGCGGCCGATGGCGAAGCCGTTGCGGCCGTCGAAGGCCTCGGCCCACCATCCGTCGAGGATGGAGCAGTTGAGGCCGCCGTTGTAGACAACCTTCTGGCCGCTGGTGCCCGAGGCCTCGAGTGGCCGCCGCGGGTTGTTGAGCCACACGTCCACGCCCTGGATCAGGTGGCGGCAGACGTTGATGTCGTAGTCTTCGATGAAGACGACTCGGCCGGCGAACCGACTGTCGTTACGCAGGTTGGCGATCTTGCGGATCAACGCCTTACCGGGTTCGTCGGCTGGATGCGACTTGCCCGCATAGATGATCTGGATCGGCCGTTCGGCGTTGCTGATCAATCCATGGAGCCGATCGAGATCGGCGAGCACGAGATCGGCCCGCTTGTAGGTGGCAAACCGCCTCGCGAAGCCGATCGTGAGGATGTTGGGGTCGAGTACCGAGCGTGCCGTCTCCACCGCCTCGTCGCATTCGCCGCGCCGCCGGCACTGCCGCGCCAGCCGCCGACGCACGAACTGCAGCAGGAGGTTCTTGAGCGCGTAGTGGGTCTCCCACAGCTCGCCCGGATCGCACTCGTGGATCTTCTGCCAGACGTCGGGCTCGCCCATGCGGCGAAACCAGTTTGCCGGGAAGATGCGGTCGTAAAGTTGCAGCATCTGCCAGGAGAGCCAGCTCGGCACGTGCACGCCGTTGGTGATGTGGCCGATCGGCACCTCTTCCTCGACCCGCCACGGCCACAGTCCGGACCACATCTTGCGGCTGACGTGGCCATGCAACGCGCTGACGGCATTCGCCCGCCGCGACATTTTCAGCCCCAGCACCGTCATGCAGAACGGCTCGCCCTGGTTGTGGGGATCGACCCGCCCCATGCCCATGAGCTGGTCGTGGGAGATGCCGAGCGCATCCCGCATCGGGCCGAGGTATTCCTCGATCAGGCCGCCGTCGAACCGGTCATGGCCGGCGGGGACGGGCGTGTGCGTCGTGAACACGGTCTGGCGGGCCACCCTGCGAACCGCGTCGTCGAAGGAGTAGCCGTCGCGTTCCATCCGCCCGCGGACCGCCTCCAGCGTGGCGAAGACCGAGTGCCCCTCGTTGAGATGGTAGACGCCGGGCACGATTCCCATCGCCCGGATCGCCCGCACACCGCCAACGCCGAGCACGAGTTCCTGCCGGATCCGCAGCCGCGAGTCGCCGCCGTAGAGACGGCTCGTCAGCTCGCGGTCTTCGGGGTTGTTGACCTCCACGTCGGAGTCGAGCAGGAACAGGTTGATGCGGCCCACCGCCATCTTCCAGACCTTGGCGAAGATCGGGCCCGACCGCGTATCGATCTGCACGGTGATCGGCTTGCCGTCGGCTCCGAGCGCGGGCTCGATCGGCAACGCCTCGGTCCGCGACTGGAGGTACTCCTCGTGCTGATAGCCGTCGATGTCGAGCTGCTGCTTGAAGTAGCCCTGGTCGTAGAACAGTCCCACGGCGATGAGCGGGATACCCAGACCGCTGGCACTCTTGATGTGGTCGCCGGAGAGCACGCCGAGACCGCCCGAATAGATCGGCACCGATTCATGGATGCCGAACTCGGCGGAGAAATAGACCACGGGCTTCGAGCCGAGCACGCCGGCATGGACATTGCTCCAGGTCGAATCGCCGGCCATGTATTCCTTGAGCCGGCGATAGGCCTGGTTGATCCGGCTGTAGAGCACGAGTTCCGCGGCGCGGGCCTCCAGCCGCTCGGGCGTGAACTCCGCCAAAAGCGCGATCGGGTTGTGGTCAAGCTGCCGCCACCGGATCGGGTCGAGTTCCCGGAACAGATTGGTCACTTCCGGATGCCAGCTCCACCAGAGGTTGCGGGCCAGAGCCATGCACTTCTCGTAGAGTTTTTCAGGCGAAAGCTCATCGAGCCGCGGCGGTGCGTGCAGGCCGAGGCTGGCACTGCCGTTCGCGGGAACGCTGCCTGTAGCTGCACTGGTGGCGCGGGATTCTTCGGCCTGGCTCATGGTGTGGCTCCGGACGTGATGTGGAGATGGAGGGGGGAACCTGCCAGAAGGATCCGCAGTATAGCGAGCGACGATTTTCATTCGACCCCCGCCCTGCATAATGGCGGCATGTTCACTCCCGGAAGCCGACAACCTCACGCTGTTGCACTCGCAGCCCTGTGCGACACGTTGGCCGATCTCGCGGAAGAGACTGCCGAAATCGGCCCCTGGCGGAGCGGGGCCTTTGCTTCGCTGGCCCGATCGGGAGCGTTGGCAGGATTCATCCCCGCCGACTGCGGCGGCACGGCCGCTCCGGAGCCAGCGGTCCTCGAAATGCTTGCCGCGATCGCGGGCTGCTGCCTGACGACGGCGCTCGCCCTCACCCAGTGGGCCAGCGCCTGCCGGATCATCGCGGGTGGCGAGCCGGCCCTGCGATCGGCCCGGCTGCCCGCCCTGGCCCGCGGCGACACTCCGACCACGGTGGGCATCTCACAGCTCTCGACCAGCCGCCGCCACCTGGGCACGCCGGCGCTGGTCGCAGCACACAGCAACGGCACCTGGCGGCTGAATGGCCTCTGCCCCTGGGTCACGGGCGCCGACTCGAGCGACACGATCGTCACTGGTGCCCTCACCGAGACCGGCGAACAGTTCTTCTTCGTCGTGCCTACCGCCGCGAAGGGCCTCGACATCGCGCCGCCCATGCAGATGCTCGCCCTGTCCGGAAGCCGCACGTCGAGCGTAGCCTTCCGGGATGTCGAGCCAGCCGACGTGATCGTGCCGGCCGAGGCAGGCGTGCGGACGGGCGGTCTGGCGACCACGGCGCTGGCAGTGGGCGCCACCCGGGCGGCCATCGCCATCCTCGACGAAGAGGCCCTCGGGCGGCCGGCGCTCGAGCCTGTGGCTGCTGGCCTGCGGGCCGAGGTGGACGAACTCTGGCGGCAGCTCGACGAGGCCGCGGTCGGTGGCATCGAACCGGCCGATCGCGATCGGCTGCGGGCCCACGCCAACGGCCTCGTCGTGCGGGCCGCGCAGGCGGCGCTGACCGCCTCGAAGGGGGCCGGCTTCGTGACGGGCCATCCGGCGGAGCGGCTCGTGCGCGAGTCGATGTTTTTTCTGGTCTGGAGCTGCCCGCAGTCGGTCACATCGGCCGTGATGTGCGAACTGGCCGGAATCGGTATCCCGTAAACCTTGTTCTTGGAGTCGTTGATGAAAACCACGCGCACTCACATGCTCATCTCGGCCGCGGTCGCTGCCGTGCTCACGCACGTCGGGGCGGCGTCCGCGCAGCTGACCCGCTTCGAGGAACTCAGCAGCCTCCCATTCGCGGAAAACCGGCCCACGCCGGAGACGGCGCAGACGCTGCGTGACGAACTGCTGTTCCAGCGTGCAACGCAGACCTATCTCTGGGCCCTGCCGCTCGTCAACACGCTCGGCATGAAGGTCGGCTCGGAGAAAGTCTTCGGTGCTGGCTCCAACGTCTTGCCGGTCTGGAAGAAACGTCTCGATGCCAAGACCCTGGTGACGACCCCCAACTCCGATGTCATCTATGCGATGGGCTATGTCGACCTCGGCACAGACGGCCCGCTCGTATTCGAGGCGCCGCCCAATCTCCAGGGCATCCTGCTCGATGCCTGGCAGCGGCCGATTCCGGTCGATGGCGGCAAGTTCTTTGGGGACGTCGGTCTGCCGGGCCCCGACGCCGGCAAGGGGGGAAAGTTTCTGCTGCTGCCGCCCGGCTACACGGGACCGGTGCCGGAGGACTGCTTCGTCTACCGTTCGCCGACCAACACCGTCTTTGTCTTTCTCCGAGCTTTCTATCAAGACCCGAAGAACCTCGCGCCGGCCGTCGCGCTCATCGAGCAGTCGAGGATCTATCCGCTCAACGGCAAAGAAGCCGCCAGGCCGATGCAGTTTCCCGATGCCTCCGGCGTGCCGGTCGACATGCTGCCGATCCGCGACGGCAGCGCCTTCGACGAACTGAAGAAACTGGTGGATCGCGAGGGCACCAGCCTCGCCGACTCCGATGGGCTCGGCATGCTGGCCTCGATCGGCATCGCCAAGGGTCGGCCCTTCGAGCCCGACGCAAAGACGCGAAAGATCCTCGATCACGCCGCGAAGACGGCCTACAAGATGAGCCGCGTCATCGGCTTCGAGGAGGTGGTTGCCGGTCGCTCCCTGCGGATCTATCCCGACCGCCGGTGGATCAACCCGATGGCCGACGCGACCCCGGAGAATCTCGGCGGGCCTTTCGACCTCGGCTGGCACAGGGTGGCTGGGGGCTATCTCGATCTCGACGCGCGGATCTGGTTTTTCACCAACTACTATTCGGTCAGTCCGGGCATGCTGTCACAGACGCCCGGCCGCGGCGCCAAATACATGATCGCCTTCGTCGATGGCAGCGGTGCGAACCTGTCGGGCGGCAGCCGCTACCGCCTCCGTCTGCCTCGCGATATCCCGGCCGCCAACTTCTGGTCAGTCACGCTCTACGAGGCCGAAAACGGCTCGGGGCTCGCCAACGGCCAGCCATTCCCATCACTCGGCTCGCGCGACATGCCGGTGCAGAACGCCGACGGCAGCACGGACCTCTATTTTGGTCCGACGCCGCCCGCCGGCAAGGCGGGCAACTGGCTCGCGACGGTGCCTGGCAAGGGTTACTTTGCCGTGCTCCGCCTCTACGGCCCGACCGCAGCCGCCATCGACAAAAGCTGGAAGCCCGGCGACATCGAGAAGGCGCCGTGACCGTGCCACGATGGTTTTCAAACAACGCTGCCAGGAGACACCCATCATGACCATGCCGAAACGAATCGTTCTCACCGCCGCTCTCATCAGCGGCATGACGTTCCCCGCGGCCCACGCGCAGCTTCTCCCCACCACGGGGAGCGTCGCATCGAGGCTCGGCCCGCTCGAACTGGAGAACGGCTACCCCACCGATGCCACCGTCGCGAAAGTCTTCGAAGACATCGACTTTCAGCGGGCCTGCCAGGCCTACCTCTGGGCCCTGCCGCTGATGGCGATGCAGCAATGGCAGAGCGAGCACCTCACCAAGTTCGGCGCCGGCAAGATCGACTACGTCGACTACCTCACCTTTCAGGACAAGCTCGGCCTCCTCACGGCCAATGCCACGACCCCCTACATCATGGCGTTTCCCAATCTGAAGGAGACCGGCCCGTTGGTCTTCGAGGTGCCCGCCGGCCCCACGGCAGGCGGCTTCACCGATTTCTGGCAGCGGCCCCTCACCGATTCCGGCCAGACCGGCCCCGACAAGGGCGCAGGTGGAAGGTATCTGATCCTCGGCCCAGATGACCCGGACATGCAGCCGGATGGCTACCGAGTCTTCCGTTCACCCACGGTGAACGTCTGGTCCGCCCACCGTGTGCTCGATCCCGATCCGGCCAAAGCCAGGCTGCTCATCGACGGGTTGAAGATCTATTCCTACAACCAACGCGAAAATCCAACCCCAACCCGACACGTCTCGCCGGCGGGTCGCCCATGG
>CANHYS010000100.1 GCA_947464585.1 Planctomycetaceae bacterium
ACTTCTCCGCGTCCTGGGAACACTTGCGGAGCACGCCGTCTTCCAATGAGACATGGACGCGATTGAACGATCGAGACGAAATGAGACGCGACTTTGCTTCGTAGTAATGTGTCTCATGACCGCAATCGATCCACTCACACTTGGTGTAACGGAGCGGTTTCCGACACTCGAGCTGTTCGACGACAGCGAGCAGGTCATTTCCATTCGTTGCCGACTCGAGCGCGTCGCCAAGGCGTGCACGAGAGCAGCGAAACACCCCCGTAAATGCATGGCTGGGCAAAGCCTGCGGCGCGGATTTAAAACAGAACACAGGGTGTTCTGAGTCAAGGTTCAGACCCGACCAATGGCTGCTGCGTGTCGACTGGCTCGCGACCAGGACTTCCTCATCTTGCACGAGCCGAGTGGGAATCGTCGTCACGAGGCTGACGATGATGTCGTCGTCGTGAGGAATGTCTTGGATGGCTTGCGTCAGCGAATCCACTACGCCGGAGGTATCGGATAGCGGCTTCAACGCAAGCCGTCCATCTGACACGCCGAGTTCGGCGAGCACGGTCTCTGCCACATCGGCATTCACAACCAGGCGTACCGACAAACCCCGTTGCGCGGTGTAGAACTCCGTCACATAGGCCGCCAAAGGACGGGTGTTGATCGGAATCAGCGCCGGGCTGGGACAGCGGCTACGCAGAAAACCAAGTTTTCCACTTATCGAACCAGCAGCGAGGATGATGACGTGGACCACAGACCTAGGTCGCTGTTCGCATGATGCGGAGGATGGATGCGAAGGATGCGTCGTCGACTGCCGTACCGCGGGCCCGACCATTCAGCGTTTCGCCGGGGGTGCCTTGAGGTAGGCCACAATACAGCTTGTGATTTCGTGCACCAGCGCCGGGATCGTCATCGGCATGCCGCTGACCTCCCGGTCGTCGAACATCATCTGCTGGGCTAAAGCCGCATACACCATCCGCCAGGCCACATCGGTCGCGATCGCAGGATGGGCATGGGCGATCTCCTCGCGGTGGCTCAGCACGAGCGTGGTGAAGATGCCGGCGAACACGGCATTCGCCCGGATGCCCTGGGCCCGCAGGTTCTGGTCGGACGAACGGTGGAGAACGAAGAAGCGGGCTGAATTGCGGTACTCCTGCGTGGCAGTGAAGACGTGCGACAAGAACACCTCGATTGCGCCTGCCAGGGTTTTTTCGTTGCCGGCTGCTGCGACCGCCACGTGCGCCGCGCCCCCCAGCCGTAGGAGAAACCGCTCGTGCATGGCTTGGAGCAGGCCGTCGCGGTCGCCGAAGCGGCCGTAGAAGTTCCCTACCGATGTCTTCGCACGCGTTATGACCGCTTCGACAGTGACGGCGTTATCCCCGCCCTCTGCGAAAATGGCCTCGGCGGCGTCAAGCATTCTGGCCATCGAAAGAATGCTGCGGGCTTGCTGCGGTTTACGGCCCATGGTCATCCACAATGTGGTATCTGGAAGGAGTCCTGCCCCACGCCCTGAAGGGATCGGTAGCGGAAACGGTAGCAGGTTGGGCGTTCGCACCCAAGACCCGTTCATTATCATCATTTGGCCAGAAATTGGGAATGGTCGCATCCCTGCCTGTCGGTGCGGCACGAACCGCTCCCCGTCCGTTGAGAGACGCGTGGCGGGGGCCGCCCCACTCTGCTACCGCGGGCTCCGACAGTCCGCACGGTAATCTGCAAGCGTAGAATACTTTTCTTCAGAAACACGGGTTGAGACCGTCCCCCCCGGACCTTTTACCCGGCGTTTACAGGCGCGCGGCAGCATCATGATTCATCTGCAGATGAACGGCTTCATCGCGGACAACCTCTTTCAGTACGTTGTCGCGCGCCTCCTTGCAGAAGAACTGGGCTACGCGTTGGAAGTGACCCATTCCCCGATGAACCCCAGAAAAAACCCGCCTCGCCTCATGGAGTTGCTGTCACTGTGTCGGGATGCCCCTTTGACGCTTCCCGGGAAAGTCTTTCGCCACCCCGTGGACACCACCGCGCTGATGGGGCAAGGAGATTTCGACGGCTTTCATCTTGATCTGGAGGGAATGATGCGGCGACGGGACGACCGCAAGATTCTGATGGCCGGATATTTTCAGAGGTACGCCCTGCTGCAGCCTTATAAGCAAAGAATTCGGTCATGGCTTGAAATCGACGCGTGCGATCAGGGGCACGACATTTCAGACGACGACATCGTGATCCATATCCGCCAAGGCGATTTTGTGATTGTCGGGCGGGCGATCAGCCTGAGTTTCTACACGAATCTTCTCGATCGCCTGACCTTCAGAAAGCTCTATATTTGTGGCTATGGTCTTGATTCACGGGTGAGAAGAACCTTCGCGCCGTATGCCCCCGTCTATGTGCAGGGTGAACCCATCGATGATTTCCGTTTCATGAAGGGCTTCAATCGCATGATCCAGTCCACGAGTGGCTTTAGCTGGTGGGCTGGTTTCCTGTCGCAGGCGGACGAAATCTACGCGCCGATCATGGCACAGAACGCTGGAAGATCGCATCCGGGGACTCCGTTGGCTGATTTGAAGGTTGTGGACGAGGGTCGCTATCGCTACGTCCACAACGTGCCCTACCTGGAAAGATCATATTCCATCAAGGATGTCTTTCTCTCACTGGAGCAGTTGCATCGAAAACGTCTCGTGAGCTGCCTGAAGCAGCTCGCTTCAGGGGGTTGGTGGAAGCGCCGCTGACCGCACTCTCCCCACACCATGGATCGTCGCAGAGCTTGCATCTGCCTGATCGATCGGCCTCCAGTTCAAGCAATCAGCAGGCCACAGGAGATCGCTCAACACGTGTCACGCGAGGATGCATCGCCGATGTCGAAGAGCAGGAGAGACGCACGTCGCTGGGCAGGATGGTCTCTTCGATGGCAGGTCTTGTATAAGGCAAAAAGGGCTGCCAGGAGAGCGAGAGACGCCATCAAAGGGTTTCGGCGAATAGGGCGTCCGAGGCGATTGGTGTGCGGCACCTACGACAAGGTTCTCGTCATCAAGATCAACCATCATCACGCAGGGTTTTTCGCGTACTTTCTTTTCGCCCTCAATCAACTGAGGTACTGCGAACGGCACAACTACTTTCCAGTCGTTTATTTTGGTGAGAAGTCAGGAAATGGATTCAATGCATACTTCGATCGGCAGCATGGCGAGAATATGTGGGACTACTACTTCGAGCCTGTTGCGGGGCTTCGCTATACCGATATCCAATGCATGGTGTACGATCCGCAGAGTGGGCTGCGTCAGGAGGACCTCGTTGAACTGACCGCTGAAGACCTTTGGTACCTCCATCTGTTCGATCCGGAGAGCATCTACGGGTATACCTACGGACGATACCGGCACAAGCGTGAGTACGACGCTGATTGGTACGAAGCGCAACGGGCCAAGGCTCGTGACTGCGTGGATCAATACGTCAGGGTCAGGGAGCCCATTCGGCGGATCGTCGACGAGTTTTACGACGCGCACATGGATGGGTGTGATGTACTGGGCGTGCACATCAGGGGAACTGACAAAGGGGCGGCCGTGGCCTCGTCGAATGTTCAGCGCATCGTGGGCCCCGAGGCGTACATCACAGAGATCGATAAGTATCTGTGCGAGCACCCGCATTGCCGCATCTTTCTGGCGACTGACCAGACGCAATTCCTCGAGATGATGAAGCAGCGGTATGCCGACAGACTCCTCTACCGGGATGCAAAAAGGTCGAGTAGCAACCTCAATCCGTTTCAGGTGCAGGATGGGGAAGGATACAGGAAGGGGGAAGATGCCTTGGTGGACTGTCTTCTACTCTCGAGATGTGATTTCTTGCTGAAATGCACGTCGCATCTCAGCGAGACGGCACTCTATTTCAATCCGGACCTGAAGTGCCTCGATCTGAATTACGCCGAGAGGTCTTTGTGAATATGAGCAAGTCCCTGGGCATGGTGGTCAACTTTTTTCACAACGGCGCTTCCGAGGAACGCCGTGCGTTGTTGGTGGCGACGACCTGCCTGTCGCTCCGCCTCCTGAAGATGACGCCCTGTGTCGGCACGGTGGTTCTTGCGGATGGCAGTAGGGAGCCGGACGTTGAGATGCGGACTTTCTGCATCAACAACGGGATTCAATACCTTCACTTCGGTCGGCAGGTGGGGTATGCCGAGGCCTACAATCTCGGCTGGAGAACGCTCGCCGAACCCTACGTTGGCCTGATGGCAAACGATATCATTCCGCATCCGGTCGAGACCATGCAGATCCTGCTGGATTGGATCGAGAAGCCCGACATCGGATGTGTTGCCCCTTATTTCCACACGGGGCGACCCATTTGCGACGAGACCCAGCGCATGGGGTATTGGAACCGTTCCCTGCAAACCTGCGAGCCGGCGAGCTTGACGCTCAATCTCAATCTGTTCAAGCGAAGCGTGCTGGAAGACATCGGCGGCATCGAGGAGCGCTACCTGTTTGGGTATGCAGAGCCGATCTTCATCCTCAAACTCCGAACGTCTGGGTATCGCGTCGTTCTCGTTGGTGGCACGCAGTGCTACCATTACGGTGAGTTGACAAAGAGTCTGGGAGTAAGCGATCTCAGCAAGGAGCTGTACGCCAAAGACGCACAAATGTGGCAGGATGAATACGCCCCCTATGCATCGCGTCGCGGACTCGCTGGGATCAAGCTGTGGGCATGGCCATTCGCGGTAACGTTGCCGTCGAAAGCACTGTGGTGGATGAGTAGCTGCACCCCATGGATTCTGCGGCGCAGGCTGTTGAAGCTCGTGATGTGGCTGGAGCCTTTTCTGACGCGTTACCCTGCACGCCACGGAAAGGCGGGCCACAGGCGGTCCTGACGGATCGGATCCAGTGGAGGATCAGGTCCAGGGTTGCCTGAGACGCAACCGCACGCCTTCGCTGATCGCCTTGGCAATCTCGCGGCGACAGTTCACCATCGCGAGCCGTCGAAGGTGGTCGAGGACTTGTTCTGCGGGCTCGGCACCACCGCTGGAACGGGTCATGCGAGCACCCGCTTGCTCAGCCAACCAAGCTCGTGCGTTGCCGCTCACGTCGAACATGTCCGCCTCGCTCCGAATCTCCGCCGCGGGCTCTCTGGGCAGAAGCGATATCGGAATGCTTCTGCCGAGGCGGTCCTCCAGCCACGGCCACTCCTGCTCGATCGATTTGCGAAACGTGCCTGTGATCGATGGGCAGAATCGCATCCGTGGCCCTGGTAGATCGCGAAGACGTGCTATCAGCAGGCGTCGACGCAATCGGCTGAGGAACGACTCGTAGCGGAAGGCATTCGCGCGATCCGCCGTATAGAGGAGTTTGAGTGCGTCGAGGCTCAGTCCCTCATTGACACGAACGATGTTGACGGCGGTGGGAGAAAGTCCAATCTGTTGGCAAAAGTGATGAACCACACACTGTTGTGGAAATGCTGCTGGTTCAAAAAACAAGGGCGTGACGTTGTCGCGACCAAAGACTCTGTCCGCGGTGTGTATTGAGTCTGCGAAGCGGTGTTTCTCGAAGAGATCTGCCCACGAACGACCGACGCCCGCTATGACCAGTTGGTGGAAGCTGCTCTCGAAGAAATCAAGCGGTGCCCGCATGTAGCAAATGACGCTCGTCTCAAAGCCTCGATCGCTCATGAAACGCTTCAGCGAGACGCAGTCAGCCTCCTCGAAAACCCAGGCAATCTCTGCCGAAATAATCGGCGTCACCCCGTCTCGCGCGGCTTGCAAAAGACTTCGGTCGAGGTAGCGATACGCCCGCCGCCGAAACTGCTTGAGCTGGCGGTCCGAAAGGACGGCTCGGAAATAAGAGGGGTGCTGCTGAAAGGAGTTGTGAAACAACGCGCCGACCATTTGGTTTCCGAACGCCGTATCCATCGACAAGAGTCGAAAGCGGGGGTCGGCGATTCCGGCAGAAAGGCTGGCCTGTATCGAGGTCGTGCCAGTCTTCGGCATGCCGATATGCAGTACGAGATGTCGCATGGAGGGATAGTCGGCTCGAGACTCGGCTCTGACGGTGCCCCAAGGGATACCGTCACATTCATCGCATAAAAAAGCACCCCGCACGGAGAACCGTACGGGGTGCCGAAATCAAAGAAGTCGAGGAATCCTACAGATCACTCGCAGGCAGGATCACCGCATCGATGACGTGGATGACACCGTTGCTGGTCTTGATGTCGGTCTTGGTGACGTTCGACATACCCTTGGCAGTGCCAACCTTCACCCCACCATCAGTGCTGATTTTCACGGTCGATCCGCCGGCAGTCTTGGCCTCCTTGAGCTTCACCACATCCGCCGCCATGACCGATCCGGGAACGACGTGGAGCAGGAGGATCGCCTTGAGCTTGCCTTTATTTTCCGGCTTCAGCAGGGTTTCCACCGTACCAGCGGGGAGCTTCGCAAAGGCCTCATCGGTCGGTGCGAACACCGTGAACGGACCGGCTCCCTTGAGCGTATCGACAAGTTCAGCGGCTCCAAGGGCCGCCGCGAGGGTCTTGAACGTGCCGGCTCCAACCGCTGTTTCGACAATGTCGGCAGCCTTCAAGCCAGCCGAGCCGAACAGCATGATGGCCGCCGCAAAAAAAGCAGTCGCAATTCGAGTGTGCATCGAGAACTCTCCAAGGATCAAAAGGGGAAACCGTCGAACTATAGGGCCCTCCCCCCAACGAGGCAACACATGCGTCCGAGCGAAGCGCAACCGAAAATCGTTTTACCAGTGACTTCATCGTCACTGGTGGGTTTCGCCACGCGCTATCACGACTTTTTTGAGGGGCCGTGCCGGGGGCGGGCCGTTGCCCGCCCCCGAGACACTTCTCCGCCACCGTTTCACTGCCGTCAGTCTTCGGCTCGCCTAGTGCAAGACGGAAACGGCTCCGCTCATGGTCGCACGACTCCGCGGGCCTCGATCGCTCGCAAAGCCTGCGGCCGCAGCGGCGTGTTCGCCGTGGATTCGGTCCCACACCTCACGGCGATGGATCGGCATCGTGCTATCGGCTTCAAACCCACGCCGCCCCCCGCCCCCCTCGACCGACAGGATCGTGATCACCATCACCACCTCGTGATCATCAGGCCTTCCGATCACAACACTTTCGCGGTTCTTTCTGGTCAATACCAACATGGGTCACCTTCTTCATGGTTGCGGATCCATCCAGGAAAAGTTCAGC
>CANHYS010000101.1 GCA_947464585.1 Planctomycetaceae bacterium
ACAGCGACAGTCACCACGCAGCCCGTGGCCGCTGCCACCGCCGCCCCGATCGCGCCACCAGCCTCGGTGGGCCTGCCCGCCGGCGTGCCGGCAGTGGCTGCCACGCCGCGTCGGCGAGTCCCGCAAAACCAGCCGCCCGTACAGCCGCGTTCCCGGCCAGCGGGCCAGATGGGCGACTGGAAGAGCGACAACCGCCTGCCCGGACGCTTCAGCTCGAACTTCACCAACAACGGCCAAATGACCCTGCCCAGCATGGGTGATGTCAACCTCTTCCGGGCGCCGCAGGGTGATGCCGGCCGACCGGTGCTTGCCGTCGAGGGCACTCCCCGTCGCCCGAACACAGCTCCAACCACCCCCCCTCTCGGCGGCGGACTAGCGCCGCGTTTCAACGCTACTGCCAGCCGATCGACTGGCCAGCGGGCCGACCGCCTCGCGATGAACGCCGACGGATTGCCGTCGGTGATGGCCCGGGCGCCGCAGGCCGGTGCCATCGACGATGGCTCGGTGCCGGGACGACTCCCCGCCGCCGGTGGGCCGAATCAGGTGTTGCCGACGCCGAACGCTCCCCAGTCCATCACCACGAGCGATGATCCGTCGATCATCATCAACACAACCCCATCGGAGATGATGGAGATGGGGCCCGATGGCATGGGCGGCCAGGGCTACGGGGGCGAGTTCACCGACGGAACCATGTCGCCCGAGGATGGTGGCATGTGGATGGGTGAGTATCCGAGCCAGTTGCACGTCGAATCGTTCTACGACGATCCGTTCGCCTGCGAGGAGTCGGACGGCTTCCTGACCTGCTGGCCGCATGACGGCCGGGTCGTCGCCTGGCTGCGGCAGTTCGGCAAGCCCTACTACGGCTGGAGATGGTATCGCGATTTCAGTGCCGGTGCCGGCATCACGGCCTTCCAGAACCAGTCCAACTTCGGCCTGCTCGGCAACTACGGCACGAATGAATACATCAACTGGGCGATGCCCTTCTGGAACGCCTTCGGCGTCGGCTGGCAGGTCGGTGTTCGTGGCGTGCAGAGCAACTTCCAGCAGCCCACGCTCACCGACGGTCTCGGAACGCTGCGTGCCAACTCGCGGGATCAGGTCTTCGTCACCACCGGCTTCTTCACGCGGGCCTTCGAGGGCCGGGGCCTGCAGGGCGGTGCAGTGTATGACTACCTCAGCGACAGCTACTTCGAAAACGTCGACGTGGCCCAGATCCGCGGCGAGCTGAGCTATGTCTGGGGCTATCACGAACTTGGCTTCTGGGGCGCCTTCAACGCCACCGAGCAGCAGGGATCGTTCGCGCCGTCCGGCCAGTCACGTGGTGTGGCCAGCACGGTCGACCTCTACACCGCCTTCTATCGCCTCCACTTCGGCGACGCCAACGAGGCGCGGGTCTGGGGTGGTGCCTCGGGCAACGGCCAGGGTGTGGTCGGATCGACGATCCGCGCCCCGATGTCTCGGTCGCTCGCCTTGGAGGGCACGTTCACCTACCTGCTGCCCGACAAGTCGCAGACCGTCGAGATCAATCCCACGACCAGCGTGACCTTCGCGCCGTCGGCCTGGAACCTCTCGGCCAATCTGGTCTGGTACCCCGCGGGCCGCGCCCGGCGGGGCCTGGCCAGCCCCTACCGTCCGCTCTTCGACGTGGCAGACAACGGCAGCATGATCCGGGCTCTCTCCCGGCTCCCGACTCCGTAGTTCTGGTCGCCTCGCCAGCCCCGGCGGGCCCTGTTATGGGGTGATCCCCATACAAGCCCCCCGGCGGAAGCCGGGGGACCCGGGGCATGAACACCATCCCGCGTACCATGCCCACCCGGGATCGCCCAACGACCCGGTGTCCCCGGACTTCCGTCCGGGGCTTTTTGTCCAGCGCGCAACGGGCAGGATGGCGAGTTTTTCGTTGCGACAGCCGCCACCGTCTGCCACCCTGACGGGATTTGTTGTATCTTGCGGGCTGGCTTGTGGTCAGGACTGCCCCCGTGCGGAATACCGCCGGAGATTCGCTCCCTCGTCACACAACCACCGCACGAAAATCCCTCTCTGGAAATCATGATGTCGGAACACGAACAGAAGAACGACCCCTGGGCCAGTCTGGCCGAGTCTCTCGGCGCGAAGCCCGCCGCCAAACCTGGGGAAGAGCCCGCACCGCGTCCGGCGGCAGCGACCCCGTCAACGCCTGCCCGCCCGCCACAAAAGCCGCGCGAGAGCAAGCCCACCGCAGCCCAATCCGATTGGGGTGGTCTGGCGTCGTCCCTGGGGCTCGAGCCTGCCAAAGAGCCGCCGGCAACACCCCCACCCAGCCGCCCAACCCCCCCTGCAGCCCCGCGGGCCGCGGTCGAACCGCCGCCCCGCCGCAGCGACCGCGAGCAGGACGAATTCTCCTTTGGCAGCCGCCGCCCGCCCGCCGAACCGTCCCCGCAACAGCGTCGCGACGACGTGCGGCCGCAGCGGCGCGAGGCGGGCGAATCCTCTGGAACTTCCCGGCCCGAATCCTCTGGAACTTCCCGGCCCGAGGCCTATGGAACTTCCCGGCCAGAATCCTCTGGAACTCCTCGACCCGAGGACGCTGAGTCTTCCAGGCCCGTCGGCGAGCGATCCGAGGCAGGGCCTCGTGACCGCGGCGAGTCTGGAAGCGCACCGCGGGATGGCAGAAATGACGACCAGGGTGAGGGCCGTGGCCGGCGCCGCCGTGGCCGACGCGGTGGCCGCGGCCGTGGACGCCGCGACGAAGGCCGAGAAGAAGGCCGCGACCGACCGCTGCCGGGACGGCTCGATGGCGAACAGGCTACCGACCGCTGGCCCGCCGATGCGGAGAATCTCGACGGCTCAAACGAATCGCGTGACGGGCGGCTGAATGGGCCCGCGGACCGCGTTGGCCAGCAGGGTGAGACGGTTGGCAACGATGACGCCGAACGGCGACGGGAACCGGCCGCTGACGGTGACCGTGACGCGGATGGAGCACCACGGCGACGCCGACGACGGGGCCGCCGCGGCGGCCGCCGCCGGGGCCGAGGTGACCGTGAGGACGGCGATGTCGGCGTCCGGCCGCAGGCTGACCGCGACGGCAGCGAGCCGCCGCGGGATGGTGGCGAAGGGTCGGCCCGGCTTGCCGATCGTGATGCTGACGACGAACCGCTGCCGGTTGGGTATGGCGGGCGGTCCCCTGCCAGACCGACCGGCGACTCCGGCCGGTCGGAAACGTCGCGCCGCGAGGGAAGCGAGCCTTCCAGCGCCAGCAAGTCGGAAGACCGTGAGCCGGGCGAATCAGGGGGGCGTCGCCGCCGCCGCCGCCGCCGCGGTGAAGGACGCAGCCGCGATTCCCGCGGCACTGCAGCGCCGGCCGAGGGCGGCCGGGAGCCGCGTCGCTCGAGTGACGCGAGTGCCCGCAGCGGTCGCCGTAGCCGCAGGAGCACAAGCGATGAGCGCCGGTCGGCGTCGACTTTCGATCGCGGGCGACGCGATGAATTCGCTCCGGTGGCGGGAGGACGCGAAGAAGACGACGAGGGCCTGGAGTTCCTCGGTGTTGAGGATGTCGGCCACGAAGGCCATGGCCGCGACGACCGTCATCCGGCGGACGACGATGACTCCATCATTGAGAGTGGTCTCAACGAGGTGCTCGACGTGCCGAGTTGGGTGGAGGCGATCGGCATCGTCATCGCCGGCAATCTCGACGCCCGCAGTCGATCACCCCGCGGGGGAGACAGTGGCCGTGGTGGCGAACCGCGGGCCGACTCCTCATCACGCGGCGGCTCATCGGACAGGCCGCCTCGCGACTCTCGCCGCGGCGGTCGCTCGGGCGGCGATCAACGCTGACTGAAATCGGTAGAACCCGAGCTCGCTGATCACCATCAACCACGCGTGCACCAAGCACTCGACTCCAGATGCTGAGGAGCCGGTCGGAGGCACGCGCAGTCAGGCTTCATCAACCGCGATATCACTTCAGTGAGATCGTGCGGGCGAGCGGCCGCAGGATCTGGTCGACCACGCACGTGTCCACCACCTCGCGGGCCAGCGTGGCGAGCCGGTCCATCGCCTCCACATAACTGGAGCCCGGCTCGAGACTCCCGTACTGCCGTGCCGTCACGTAGACGCTCAGTTGCTCCTCGGTAAAGTCGCCGGTGCGAACCTGAAAGGCATTGGTTCTCGTCTCCGTGCTCACGCGAACCTGCACGCGGCAGTCTTCGTCGAGCGAGATCGTCAGGGACGGCTCGTAATTGATCACCCGGCCCCCGGGAATTTCGGCCGTCCTGTCGAACGCCAGCCCCACCCCGAGGGCCTCCGCCAGCAAGGCGTTGTGGTTGCCGCGGAAGGCGAAATCGAAACCAAAAAGGACATCGAGCGCCTCGCAATCGAGCGGGCTGATCGAGAGAAACGCCGGTGCGAGATCGAGAACGAGGCGGTGCTGGTCGAGCACCGCCTCCAACGACGACGGATTCACCTGCCCGGAGCAGAGCCGCTTGGACTCGACCGCCGCCCAGCGATACCGCCCCTGGTCCTTGTCCTCCTCCAGGACGTAATCCCGCTTATCGCGGCAGTAGAACTTCCGCATCGTCGGAAAACGCTTCTGCACACGCTCAAAGAAGTGAAGAATCGTCTCACGCTGGCCCGGGAGTTCCATCTCCGTGGCCAGATTCATGTTGACGTAGAAATCGTCGGCGAGCGACGCATACTGCGTCATACGTGTGAACTCCGGGGGAGGCGGCCTGGAAAGTCAGTATAGGAATGCTGTGCGCGGGGTGTCAAAAAGAGGGCTGATCCCGGCCGCGCCCCGGCTGGATTCCTTTCGCGAAGCGCGGCATACTTCGGAAACGGACGCTGCGGGTGCCCAGTCAACTGAACCCATGCCCTCCGAAAGCGGGTCATCATGCCATCGCCGCCGGAAGCCTCTCCGATCCCCGATCATCGGCTGTCGATCGAAAAGCGCGGCGACGGGACGATCGTCGTCAGAGTTCGGTCTGAGGGACCGGAAGAATCCAGACTGCCCGACGCCGTATTTTCCTTCCGCAATGGCGACCCTCAATACGCCTACTGGCTCGGCCGACTCGCGGCCGCATCCGCAGGCAAGTCTTGAGCGAGCCGTCAGTCGTCGGCACGCGAACTGGCAATCAGTGAGATGAACTCACGATTGCTCTTGAACTTGGCGAGCTGCTTGGTGAGCTGCTCCATCGCATCGACGTGGTGCATTGTGGAGAGCGTGCGGCGGAGCATGCCGACCGCGTGCAGCGTGTTGGCATCGAGCAGTTTCTCCTCACGCCGCGTTCCCGACTGCGAGATGTCGATAGCGGGCCAGACCCGCCTGTCGGACAGCTTGCGATCGAGCACCAGCTCCATGTTTCCCGTGCCTTTGAACTCCTGGAAGATCAGTTCGTCCATCCGGCTACCGGTGTCGATGAGGGCCGTCGCCACGATCGTGAGCGAGCCTCCCTCCTCGAAGACGCGGGCCGTGGCAAACAGCTTCTTGGGAATGTCGAGCGCCTTGATGTCGACACCGCCCGACATCGTACGCCCCGTGTTGCCGACCCACTTGTTGAAGGCCCTGGCCATGCGGGTGATGGAGTCCATCAGGAGGAACACGTCCTTGCCCGACTCGGCCATCCGCTTGCAGCGTTCGATCACCAGTTGCGAAAGCCGCACGTGGCTTTCCACGTCGCAGTCGAGGCTGCTGGCCATGACCTCGCCCTTCACGGTCCGGCGCATGTCCGTGACCTCCTCGGGCCGCTCGTCGATGAGCAGCATCACGAGTTGAAGATCGGGGTGATTGGCCGAGATAGCCTGCGACACCTGCTGCAGGAGCACGGTCTTGCCCGTGCGCGGCGGAGCCACGATCAATGCCCGCTGGCCCTTGCCGAGCGGCGTGAGCAGATCCATCACGCGGGTGGTGATCGGCTGCTGGCCGGTTTCGAGCCGGAGCCATGTCTCCGGGTTGATGGGCGTCAACTGGTCGAAGGTCTTGACGTTGACATACTGGTCGGGCGGCATGCCCTCCACTTCCTGGATCTCTCGGACCCGCGGCCCCTGCTGCCGTCTTCCTGGCTGCACGAGGGCCTTGATCGATACGCCTTCACGCAGCCGATACCGCTCGATCATCGTGGCCGGCACGAAGGGATCGGTTCGCTCACGCACGTAGTTGGTGTCGGGACTCCGCAGGAATCCATACCCGTTGGGGTGCATCTCGAGGATGCCCTGGCCGGGTTCGAGAGGGACCGGTTCACCAGTTTCGGTGACCTCCGGCTCGAGCTCCGGTGGCCGCATGCCCTCCCCCTCCATGTCGACCGCTCCGGCACCCGTAGGCACCGGGCCGCCGCCACCACCACCGCCGCCACGACGAAACCGACGACGACGACCGCCGTAGCCGCCGCCCCCGCCGCCCCCGCCGCCTTGGGACTGCCCCTGACCACCACCATAACCGCCCGGCGCTTGGCCTCCCTGCCCGCCAAACCCACCGCGGCCCCGTGATCGCCTCCGCTTCGACATGGATAGAAAACACCCTAGGAAAAAGGATCGGACAACACCCGTTCGTACCGTTCAAGCGGCCCGCAACTCGCGGACAGTCCGGCTGGAACGGTCGAAAAGACCGAACGAAAGAGACCCCAAAAAACAGAAATCCCAGAAAACCTAGAAAAACCCCTCCAGCAACCAGAGCCTACAGGACTGAGACCTACAGGATGTGGAACGGGAGGATTTGGCTCGGAACCCCGGGCTCCAATGCCCGAGCGTTTCAGAACACAGACTTTCCAGCCCCAATCGCTCCACGTGAACGGCTGGGAAACCGGAAGAAGATCCCGGGGGGGCCGCTGAAAGGCCCGCTATCTCGAAAAATCTTTCGGAGATTCCTCGGGAGTGACACGGCGGCTGTGCCGCTGCTCAAAAACCCTGATACGACGTGTCAGGGGGCAGTATCTTCAGCCCCGGTCGAAATGTCAAGCGGCTGAACGCCACTCGAGCCAAGGGCCGGCGAATCGCCCGGGAGAACTAGCTGGATAAATAGGGGCTCTGGCGAAACCTGAAGGCTGTTTCCGCCGCCAAAATCCGAGCCAATGGCGTTTTCGATGCGATTCCTGCGACCGTTTCGACCGATACATCTTCCGGGTCTGAAGATG
>CANHYS010000102.1 GCA_947464585.1 Planctomycetaceae bacterium
GCGGAACTGATCGTCCGCGCCGACACCTACCTGCCGAAGGAAATCCACGAGACGGTTGACCCGTTCGTGAAGCAGTTCGAGAAACAGTTCGAGCCATCAGCTGGCATGCCGTCCGCTGCTTCCGGACAGCCGTCGGCGCTCCAGGCCCAGCAGGCCCAGCAGGCCCAGTCGTCTCAGCAGTCGCCCTTGAAGGCCATATGGGATGGAGTCACGTCGGCGGCGGCGTGGGCCGGAACGGAGCAGGGGGGCGGCACAGGGCAGGGGGCCATGCAGGCTGGTGGCACGCTGCCGGCAGGCTCCGCCTGGTTCGTGCCGCGTACTGCCGGTCAGGCCCAGGACGTCGCCGGGCCACGCTACGCAACACCAGCCGCGGCCCCAGGTGCACCGGCCGGGGGTGGCTTCACATCGCCGCAACGATTTGCGCCGCCGGCCGCATCACCGATGCCCGCTCCCCAGCCATTCGCCCAGCAGCCCTTTGCTCCTCAGCAAGCACCGCCGCAACGCTATCCGGTCGGCGCCCAATCACCGCTGCCGGTGCGTTGATGTGGCTGACCGCCACACCGCCATCTGCAGCCATGTCCAGCATCTGCAGCAGGGGAGCAGGGCGGTTTCGCTGCGGAAAACAGGCCGGAAACGAACAGGGCCGAAACCGGACATAAGAGACATTATCGGACGTTGGGGAGAGGGGTGCGCGCGCCGGTTCCGGGACGGCTGCTGCGGTCAACTCGCCCAACACGCCGGGCCGGCAGATGTCTCCTCGCGTGGATCTTTCCCTTCAGCCTCGCTTGGCAGTTCGGTGCCCGTTCGGGGAAAGCTCCAATGCTCGTCGAGCATCCGCCGATCCCGGCTCCGCCACTCGACGCGTTGCAGCAGCCGTCCCGTCGCCTCCCTGGATGAGGGTTTTCAGAGTCGGCGTTATCCGTGAGGGGCTGCCCATGTCCCGAGAGCCGGCGTTGCTGACCAGAGCAGGCAGGATGCCGGAGCGCAGTCAGCATCGAGTGAGCGAAGGCCATGGATGGCCGTAGCGAACGTCCGGCGACGGGGCGTGGGCAGCCCCGAACTGCCGGCAGCCTTCCGGCTGCTGGTGCTACGCATGGCGTCTTACGACGCGGCTTCTTCCAGGAAGACGCCCATTCGGCGGAACTTTTCGTACCGTTCCGCGACGAGGGTTTCCACCGGCTGGTCGACCAGACTCCGCAGCGACCGCACGAGCCAGGTCTTGAGCCGGGTTGCCATCTGCCGCGGATGGCGATGGGCCCCGCCGGCAGGCTCTTCGATCACCGCGTCGATGACGCCAAATTCCTTCAGGTCGCGCGAGCGGAACCGCAGCGCCCGCGCCGCGTCGGCCTTGAACTCGACGCTCTTCCAGAGAATCCCGGCACACCCCTCGGGACTGATCACGCTGTAGTAGGCATGCTCCATGACCGCCACCCGGTCGCCGACGCCGATGCCAAGCGCCCCACCCGAGCCACCCTCGCCGATGACGGCACAGAGGATCGGCACGGGGAGCGTCGCCATCAGAAACATGCTCTCGGCAATCACCTGGGCCTGGCCTCGCTCCTCGGCGCCGATGCCGGGATAGGCACCCGGAGTGTCGATCAGACAGATCACCGGCAGGCCATATTTCGCCGCCAGCCGCATTTTGCCCATCGCCTTGCGATAGCCCTCGGGGTGGGCACAGCCGAAGTGACAGGCCTGTCGCTCGGCAAGCGTCTTGCCTTTTTGGTGGCCGATGACCAGCACCTTGTGCTGCTCGAGCTTGGCAAAGCCGGTCAGCATCGCCGGATCGTCACCGAACGCCTTGTCACCATGCAGTTCGACGAATTCGTCGAAGACGAGCGACAGATAGTCGCTGGTCTTGGGGCGATTGGGATGGCGGGCCACCTCGACCGTCTGCCAGGGGTCGAGGCTGCCGAACACGTTCTTTTGAACCTCGACGAGTTCCCGCTTCAGCCGTCGCAGCTCTTCCTGCTCCTGTCCGCCGACCGGGGCGGCCTCCAGCTGGGAAATCCGGTCTTCGATCTCGTAGATGGGCTTTTCGAGCGGCAGGCGATGCAATCCGGACGACATCAGGCAACCTCACGGGAACGGGGTGAACCGGAGATTGTCACCCCTGGCCGAACCCCGCGTCAATTGTGGTTCCCACTGCCGTTCCAGCCCGGCCGGCCGTCTTTCAGCCGCCCACCCGGTTCAGGAACTTGATCGCGCCAACATGCTGCACGACGGACTTCATCGAAGCGGGCCGGTCGGCAGGCTTTTTGGCGAGCATCTGCCGGATCAGCTTCGAAACACTCGCGGTGGCATTCCGATTGAAGGCCTCGACCGACGGCGGCGTCGCCGACAGATGTTTGTGCAGCAGTTCCTCCGTGGTCGACGCGGTGTATGGCGGCATGCCCGCGAGCAGTTCGAACAGCACGCAGCCCAGTGAATAGATGTCGGAACGCGGGTCGACGGGCAGGCCACGGATCTGCTCTGGCGCGATGTAGCTCGGTGAGCCCTGCGCCTTCACCTTGCCTCCCAAGAGCCTCTTGATGACCCCTGACTTTCGCGAGGCGATCGCCAGGTCGATCAGCTTCACCTCGCCGTCTGGAGAGGCGAGCACGTTTTCCGGCTTCACGTCGCGATGCACCCAGCCGCGGCCGTGCATGTGGTCGAGCGCCAAGGCGATCTGCGTGATGATGCGGTGCAGCCGCGGCGCGATCTCGTCGACGCCCGCGGTGGTCTGTTTCTTGAGATTGGCATGCGGGTAGAGTTCCATCACCAGGTGTGGCAGCCCGCCCGCGGTGGAGAATCCTTCAATGCGGATGATGGCCGGATGGTCGAGATTCCCCGCCACCGTGAGTTCATGGCGGAGGAGCCGGCGCTGCTCCGAGTCGTTGGCCATCTCGGGAACGACGATCTTTGCCGCCACCCGCCCGCCGGAGTCAGTATCCACTGCCTCCCAGACCTGGCAGTGCCGGCCCATGCCCAGCTGTTTGCAGAGGGTCAGTTTTCCGAGTTGTTCGGGGATTCTTGCCATGCAGGCGACGGATTCGCAGAGGGTGGACTGTTGGAACCGCTGAGGTCGAGATTGAGGTCGAGGTCGATCGACACGAGCACGAGCCCCTGCGGGGGCGCCGTCGGGCCGGCGACCGGCCGGTTTCGGGCCGCTATCACCTCGCGGATCCACTCCGGCTTCCGCTTGCCGGAGCCAACCATCACGAGCGACCCCGTGATGATCCGCACCATGTTGTAGAGAAAACCGTTGCCAACGACCTCCAGCCAGACCTCGGCATCGGCCGCGTCGTCGTAGCCCGAGTGGCGAAACACCTCGGCGGAGTGGATTGTGCGAACTTTCGATCGCCTTGTGGAGGGGACTGTTTCGAAACTGGTGAAATCGTGTTCGCCGACGAGTTCCGCGGCGGCGGCCTGCATCGCGGATACATCGAGTCGGGATTTCCACCGCCAGACCAAGTGCCGCTGGAGCACGGGACGCCAGGGTGCATCGTGGATGCGGTAGCGGTAGCGTTTGCGAACGGCCGCCCAGACCGGATCGAAGCTGTTCGGGGCGGCAAAACCCTCCACCACGGTGATGTCGGAGGGCAGTTTGGCATTGAGCGCCCGCACCCACACGCCTGGCTCGAGGCTGCTCATGGTCGTGAACGCCACCACCTGACCGAGCGCATGGACGCCGGAGTCGGTGCGACTGGACCCCCGCGGCACGATCGCCTCACCAGTGACGCCGCGGATCGCCTCGGCGAGCGTCCCCTGCACCGTCGCCTGCCCGGGCTGGCTCTGCCAGCCCGAATACCGGGTGCCCTCGTAGGCCAGCGTCAGGCGGATCGTGCGCGGCGAGCCGATCGTGTCGGCGGTTTCTGTCATGCGCGATGCGATGCGGTTCCTGCGAAACGGCTGAGCAGCGGCCGCAGGAGATGCCGCAGGACAGGCGCCGGCACGAACGCCATGTTCGCCGTCAGCATCGCCAGCCCGAACTCCATCATGCCCATCGTAAGGCCGATCCCCAAGTGCACCGGCACCGCGATGGCGAGAAACAGCCGGCGGGTGAGCCGTGGCCAGACGAGCGCCGCATAGGCAATCTCCCACCAGAGCGTGCTGAGCGTCAGGGCGTTGATGAGCCACGGGTGGCTGGCCAACCAGGTGAGATCGAGTGTGCGGTATTGGACGTTGGCAGCGGCGCCCCACAGGGCTGTTCCCTCCCACCAACTCGCTCCCAGAAGCTTCCCGCACCCGGAGAAGAGATACACCACACAGAGATGCACCTGGATCAGCCGGATCGCCAGATTCGCCCGCACCGAAGGCCGGTCGGCGGCGATGTCGGGGGCGAGCAGGCGGTCGACTGAGAGCGCCGCCCCGGCGGGCCCGACCGCCAGCGCGAGCAGCAACATCCCCAACGTGTCATCGAGCCCGAAGACATTGAGCGGCGCGCGGTTCACGGCGCTGATCAGGCCCGCGAGCGACACGACCGCCGCCAGGGGTGTGGCGATGCCGAGTGTGAGCATCACTGCCGCAGCGAGCGTGATGCCCGCGAGAACCCGGGCCATGCCGGCCGTGCTCGCCGCGAAGTACCAGCTCCACTGCCACGGCTGATCGTTCATCCGCCAGACGTTCTCGGGCCGTTGCCAGCCGTCGTGACTGAAGAAGGCCTCGGCATCGAGCCACCAGACAAAGCTGGCCCACGTGAGCAGCGCTCCGGTAAAGATTCGCACCAACGCCAGCGGCAGCGGATCGGCAGGCGTAAACCAGAACGTATTCCAGGCATCGAGCCAGTCGCCCAGCCAGGTGCCGCGGTGCGGTGATGCATCGGCCAACGTCGCGTCGCTCATCGGTTCGCCGTCCCTGCCGTTGGGCCCAGCCCTGCCAGCGGATGCGATCCTGCCAGCGCATACGTGCCCAGCGGCGTGACTGTGTCCCTCCCCTGCTCTGTTCCGCCCTGCTCTGTTCGGATCAGCTCTTCCGGATCAGGCAGATAGTGCTCTGTCATCTGCAGCGTCACCTGGGCGCCGCCGTATCGGTGCAGGAGATGGCCGGCGACATCCTTCACGAGCGGCTGCCAATCCCCCCTGCTCTGCTGCCGCACGTCTGCCGGCGCGTCTGGCGGCGGCACAAACGCCGCGATCTTTTCACTGATCATGAACCGCCGGTGGTAGAGCAGCCGGGGCCAGTCGGCTACACGGTCCGGGATCGAGCCCTGCCGGGTCGAGCCGTCAGCCATCTTCATCGTCCACTGGATGGAGTGGCCCGGCCCCGGATTGGGTGCGAAGAACCGGTAGCCATGCCCCAGGAACAGGGCCCCCACGAGCGGCCGCAACGGCTGGAGCGCCGCCATGGCCAGGTCGCTGGCCGGGGGCGGGCCTGCCAGCGGCGGCACGATCACGGCCGCAAGGTAGGCCACCAACGCCAGCGATACGGCCAGTCGCGTGGCCGGTGGCCAAGAAAAGCGTCGGTCAGGGCGTGGCACAACCAGCGTCATACCGCTGTTTTCGACGCGACGACGACTCCTTCACCGCCCTGCCCCCCAAGACGACAGTCTGGGCAAGATCGGCAATACAGGAAGCCGGGATCGGCGGAAGCTCGAGGAGCTGTGTTCACGAAAAACACAGCATCCTGCTGTTTTTTCTTGGCAAACGCAGTTTGCTGGTGCTGCGGTTCGCATCCTGCGAAACAGTCTTGGACGGAGCCGGGATCGGCGGAAGCTCAAGGAGTATTGGGCGTATCCTCGCCCCCGCGACGAGACTTCTGCCGTCCCGGCGGCGCGCTACTCGTTCGTCTCGTGAAAACAAAAAAACTCCCGCGCGGCACGCGGCCGCGCGGGAGTGAATGACTGCACAGGACGGCCGGGCAAGCCCGGGCCGACGAAAAGCACACTAGCGAGTCGACGCGGTCGAGTCGGCCGAGGCCGTCCGCTGCGCCGGGTCGAGCGACAGCTCGACCGTCTGGCCGGCGGACAGATCGATCACCTTCGACACGACCTGCTCGCGGCCGTCGACGACGGTCGCAACGCGGATCTCATAGTTCTTCCACTCCTGGCCCGCGGCCAGCGTCGTGGTCTGGAACTGCCGAGTCGCACCAGCAGACGAGGTTTCGTTGCCGGCCAGCCAGACCTTTGCGTCGGCGGGCACGTGCAGCGTCAGGCTCGTCTTCGGGGCCGAGGCCGCGATGAACGACAGACTCGAACGACCGCCGGCGGCCAGCGACACGACCTTGGTCTGCTCGCTGGTCTGGCCGTCACGGTCGACGGTCATCCGCACCGTGAACTCATACCGCTTGCCCGCGGCAAGCCCACGCGACACATACTGTCGCACGGAGCCCGTGGCCGACGTCTTCGTACCATTGACGTAGATCGTCGCGCCGGCGGGAACCTCGACGGACAGGAGGGCCGAATCGGCCGGCACCACGCTGGTCGTGGAATCGTTGGAGATCGGGTTGACGTACTGCGGCGTCTCGATGATCTCGCCGCCACTGACCGACGGCTCTCCGATCACGCGATACGAGTCGACCGGATCGCTGTAGCCGCTGTAGCTGCTGGAGTAGGTGGCCGCCGGCACCGAGGAGCCGCCGTACGAACCGCCGTACGAGCCACCATAGGAACCGCCATACGAGCCGCCACCCGAGGATCCGCCCGACGAGCCGCTATAGGAATACGAGCCACCGGAGCTGCCGCCCGAGGAACCGCCCGAGCTGCCGCCGGACGAGCCGTGTGACGAGTGACGGTAGGCACGCCGTGCCATCTTGGCGGCATGATGCGAACCCCAGCTGCCGTGCGAGCCGGCCGAGCCCGAAGATCCATAGCTGCCACCGGACGAGCCGTAGGAGCTATACGAGCTCGAGCCGCCCGAGGATCCACCCGAGCTGCCGCCGGACGAGCCGCCGGAGCTACCGCCCGAGGAACCGCCCGAGCTACCACCCGACGAGCCGTAGCCACGATAGCGATGATGCCAGCCAGCATCAGCATCGCAGGCCGTCGCTGCAACCGCGACAAACGTGACAACCCCAGCCACCCGCAACCACCGACGATGGACCAACATCTGAATCACGCTCCCTTGAAAAGTGTGGATCGCCCGTATTTCAGCCGCAGACGGCTGGGACGCTAAAAA
>CANHYS010000103.1 GCA_947464585.1 Planctomycetaceae bacterium
AAGAGATTGCACAAGGGCGTGTTGTTCTTCTTGTCGAATTCGAGGTGCTGCCCATGTCGAAATCGCCCGCCGGCGAGGAGGATCGGCAGGTTGACGTTCGAGTGGTTGCTGCCGTTGGACATGTTGGAGCCGAAGAGCACAGCCGTGTCATCGAGCAGGCTGCCCTCGCCCTCGTTGACGCTGGCGAGCTGATCGAGGAAGCGGCCGAGGTTTTTCATCCCTGCTTCCTCGACCTTCGCGAGCTGCTCGATCTTCTCCGGCTCGTTGCCATGGTGGGTGAGCGAGTGCGTGCGGTCGCTGACGCCCGGCACCTTCACGAGGACCTCCAGCGGGTTCAGGTAGAGCGTGATGGTCCGGGTGCTGTCGCTCTGCAGGGCGAGCAGGGCCATGTCGTACATCAGCCGCGCCCGATCGATGTCTTGCGTGATGTCGGTGATGTCCTGCGGGGCGGGGCTCGCGACGTGCGGCTTGTCCCGCTGTTGCCAGATTCGGTTCTGTTCGAGCCGCTGCTCGAGCTCGCGGACACTCGTGAGATACTGTTCGAGTCGCGCACGGTCCTCGGCGCCGAGCCGGCCGGAAAGCCGCCGCGCCTTATCGTTCACGAAGTCGAGGGCACTCATGCGGTGGCCGATCTCACGCATTCTCTCTTCGCTCTCTGCGGCGGTGTCGGGCGTGAAGAGGCGACGGTAGAGCGTGGCAGGGCTGAGTTCCGGCGGGATGAACACGCCGTCGCGTGAGACCGAGAGCAGGCCGTCGTGCTGGCCGTTCACCGCCAAGGCAAGGAAGGGGAAGCGGGTCTGGTGACCGATCGCCTCCGCAGCAACCTGATCCATCGAGATGCTGTTTTTGAAGACCGGGGAATTCGGGAACCTCGCACCGCTCAGGAAGGTCTTCTCGACGCAATGACCGCCGGAGTTGTCGGGGTGAGACAGGCCGTTCATCACCGTGTAGCGGCCGCGAACGCCATCCAAATGCGCGAGATACTTCGACGGCTCAAAACCCTTGCCTGACTGCTTGGGGAAGAAGTTGTCGGCCAGAAGCCCGGTGTTGGTCATGATGCAGACCATCCGCTTGGGCGGGGCTGCCGCGGACTGGCCGCGTGCGGCCCGCGGATCAAGGGCTTCGAGAAAGGGCAGGGCCAACACGGCCGAGCCACTCCGCAGGAACTGCCGGCGTGCGAGCAGGCTTCCGCGGGGAGTAAAGCCTTGGAACGGGATCGTTTGGGTCATGGGGCGGGTTGCCTCGAAGGCTGGGGCGAGCGTGTGCCTGGCCGAGAGCGGCCCCATAAAAGAATGTCGCTCTGGCGAGGATTTACCGCTGCTCGATAGGTAGATTGTAGCTTTGAGGGACATCCATCCTCGAAAGGGTCGCCACCATGCAGCCAAATCTCACCGACAACCTGCCTTCTTCGCCGTCGCGGCGGACGTTTCTGGGCCAGTCTCTGGCCCTCGGGGCCGCGGCCCTGCCAACGATCGTCTCGGCACGGGCCCTCGGGCTCGAGGCCGGCACCGCCGCCGCCAGCGAACGGATCACGCTCGGCGTCATCGGGATCGGCGGCCGCTGCCGCTACGTTCTCGGCTCGATGCTATCCCTGCCTGACGTGCAGTGTGTCGCCATCGCCGACGTGCAGGCCTCGCGCCGCGACGCCGGCAAGAAGATGGTGGACGAAAAGTATGGCACCAGCGACTGCACGCTCTATCGAGACTTCCGCGAACTGCTCGCCCGCGATGACATCGACGCAGTCCTCATCGCCACCGGCGACCGGTGGCATGCCCCGGTGTCGATGATGGCGGCAGAGGCAGGCAAGGACGTTTACAGTGAGAAACCCTGCGGGCTCACGATCGACGTCTGCCAGCGGCTCGCCGACACGATCCGTAAGACCGGCCGGATCTTTCAGGCCGGCACCCAGCGGCGGAGCGTGCCCAACTTTGCGGCCGCGGTCGAACTCGCCCGCTCCGGCAAGCTCGGCACCCTCGAACGGCTCAACGCCTCGGTCTACCGGCCGACCCTCGGCAACGACTGGCTGCCGGCACAGCCGACGCCGTCACGGGAGGACTGCGACTGGAACCTCTGGCTCGGGCCCGCCCCGTGGCGGCCCTACAACGAGAAGTACGTGAGCGGTGGCTGGCGGGGCATCTACGACTTCGACTCGGGCTGTAGGCTGCTCGATTGGGGCGCCCACACCGCAGACCTCTGCCAGTGGGCCAACGGGGCCGACGACACGACGCCCATCTCCTACGAGCCGACCGAGGCGGGAATCGAGTGCCGCTACGCCAACGGCGTCGTGTTGTTCCTCGACTTCCTCGCCACCCCGTTCGGCGACCGCAGCCCCAACTGGAACACGAAGCTCGGCACCTGCCCTGTGAAGTTCATCGGCAAGTCGGGCTGGGTCGAGACAGGTGACTCGGGCGGCATCGACCTGTCAGACGAGGCCCTGCGGGCTGGCCTGCCTCCGCAGGAGAAGGTCCCGAAGGGTACCGACGCCGCCCTCCACGCGCAAAACTTCTTCGACAGCGTGAAGTCGCGGCAGCCGACGATCTGCAATGCCGAGGTGATGCGGAAGAGCCACATCGCCTGCCATGCCGCGGCGATCGCCTGGATGCTCGGCCGCACGCTCACCTTCGACCCGGCCCGGGAGGTCTTCACGACGCCCACCGGCCTCGACGCCGAGGCCAATCGCCTCCGCAGCCGTCCCGAACGCGACTGCTGGGCTTAAGGTCGATTGACAGGAGTATGTACGGGCGTATATCATTGCGATTAAGAGTGCGTTATCCACAGACGCAAGGGACTGGGTGATGACAACGACGATGGTTCGCGATCTGCTGCGTCAGCGACCGTTTCGGCCGTTCCGCGTTGTCATGTCGTCCGGTGAGGCCTACGAGGTCCGGCATCCCGAGATGGCGTGGGTGACGAAGAATGACCTCTTCGTTGGCATCGATGGTGCGGATGATGGCCTCCCCGCAGACGCCCGCATCTGCCCGCTGTTCCATGTGGCGACGCTCGAGCCAATCAATACTGACGCGCGAGCTGGCTAGCGTCGCAAGCATCACCCTTCGCCAGGCATCACGACGCCCCACCTGTTGGGAAGCTGTCTCTGGCGACGTTTATTCTGGCTCGGGCTCGATCGAGGCCGACATCGCGCCCTTGCAGCGGGCCAGCAGCCGGTCGGCCCCGAAGGCGTGGATCTGGTCCCGCTTCAGCTCCGCGTGCTCCTTCGTCGTCGTGAGCACGATCACCCGCCCCTGGGAGTCGACCTCCTTCGCCAGCAGGTAGCCCTTCTCCGGCGGATGACCGAAGAGCTTCTGGAGCATCGCAACCACGTATTGGTAGGTGTGATCGTTGTCGTTCCAGAGCACCACGTGGTACCGCGGCTGCTTCTTGGGACGGCTGTCGCTTTTCTCGGTCTTGGCGGGGGCGGCAGCAGGGGCCTCCTCGACGGGCTCCACGGCGGGGGCAGCAGCGGTCATGGGTTGGGCACACTCCGGCGGGTTTGCGTACCCCGTCAACGGGCCGACGGGAACAGCCTGACAGGAACGGTTTCACAGTATATGGTGTGACCCTCCCCGGTGGCTGTCGCCCCGCGGATTCCCACGGAGATACGCCGCCGTGCTCGACCGCCGTTTCGTCGCCGACAATGTGGATCTTGTCGCCAGCAACTGCCGCCAGAGGGGTTCGTCCGCCGATGTAGCCCGGTTTGCCGAGCTCGACCGCCTGCGGCGGCAGATGCAGGCCGACATCGACCGGCTCAACCAACAGGCCGGACAGGTGAGCAAGTCGATCGCCACGGCGGCCGACGCCGCCGAGCGCGAGGCCCGCAAGGGCGAAGGCCGGCGGCTCCGCGAGGAGGTCTCGGCCTTCGAAGGGAAGCTGGCCGAGATTGTCCAGGAATCGGACGAGATCCTCCGGGCGATCCCCAACCTCACCCACCCCGCCGCACCGGTAGGGGGTGAGGACGCCGCCGTCGAAGTCCGTCTGGGGCGGACGCCCGTCGCCGGCTTCGACTTCAAGCCTCTCGACCACGTCGAACTCGGTAACCAGCTCAAGCTTTTCGACTTCGAGGCCGGCGCGAAGGTGGCGGGCCACGGCTTTTATTTTCTGACCAATGATGCTGTCCTTCTGGAGTTGGCACTGCAGCGGTATGCGGTCGACCTGCTGATGCGTGAGAACTTCACGGTGATGACCACGCCCGACCTCGCTCGCGACAGCATCCTCGAAGGCACCGGCTTCATGCCCCGCGGCCCCGAGACGCAGATCTACT
Source organism: Planctomycetaceae bacterium (assembly GCA_947464585.1). Next base: position 4,259 of record CANHYS010000103.1, read on the forward strand.
CGGTCACCGGCAGCGATCTGTCGCTCATCGCCACCGCCGAGATCACGCTTGGCGGCGCCATGCACGAGCGGATCTTCGAGGCCGACGAACTGCCGCTCAAGCTCTGCGGCATCAGCCACTGCTTCCGCACGGAGGCCGGCGCCCACGGCCGGGCCACCCGTGGCCTCTACCGCGTGCACCAGTTCACGAAGATCGAGATGTTTGCCTACACGCTGCCGGAGCAGAGTGAGGACATGCACAACTATTTGCTCGACCTGGAATGCGAGCTGTTCGACGGCCTGGGCATCCCCTACCGAGTCATCGACACCGCCAGCGGTGACTTGGGCGGCCCCGCCTACCGGAAGTTCGACCTCGAGGCCTGGATGCCGGGCCGGGGTGAGAAGGGGGAATGGGGCGAGGTGACGAGCACCTCCAACTGCACCGACTACCAGGCGCGGCGGCTGGCCGTGCGGTATCGCAAGCCGGGCGAGAAGGGCACGTCCTACGTCCACACGCTCAACGGCACGGCGATCGCGATCAGTCGGGCGATCATCGCCATCCTGGAAAATTATCAATGCTCCGACGGCTCGATCGTCGTCCCCGACGCGCTCGTGCCATGGATGGGCAAGAGGAAGATCGAGCCGCGGTAGGGTCAACGCGGTCTCCATCCCTCGTCACGGGATGATTCATCGCACCGCCTACGAAAGCGTTCGCTTGCCCTGCGAAGGGCCTGGTGCATGATCCACTGGGTACGCAGTCTCCGGACTTTCGATCTGACGAACCCTGGTTCTCGTATGCGAGAGAGCAGCGACCACACCGTGCTCGCAAGACCTTTCGCCTCCATTGACGGCGTTCGCCCGTGGGCGGCCGCCAGGACCATCTGGGAATACACGCGATCCTCATACAGCCGCACCATGTAGTCCGGCTGTACGCGTCGCGATGGAATCAGGTGAACGAGCGTGAGTTGGGGAAACATTCCCATCGCGAACCCACTACGGACTGCGGAAATACGGATGTCCTCGTCTTCCGATCCCATCAGCGACTCGCCTTTCGCACCGAGGTTCCGGCGGACCCGATCCGCCGCTGTCTCATCCGCCCACGACATGGCGATAGAGCGACGAACGCACATGCCGGCACCAATGGGCCGCAAGCCGGGGCCTTCCAATGCCGTCGTCACGTGGACGTCCTGTACGTCGACCACCGCCATCCAGCCGAGATAACCCCGCAGTTCCTCGGCGGGCTCGACTTCGAACTCCGGCACGCAACTCCCACCCCACACTCCCACGCCACTCCATCGTTCCGCGATCGTGCAGGCCTGTTCGAGGAAATCCGCTGCCAGCACGTTGTCGTCATCCACGAACACGACGACGTCGCCCCGCGACTCCCGAATGCCCCGCATCCGGGCCACCGTCAGCCCCACCTCCTCCTCCCGGATATGCCACCCATGCGGATGCCAGGACAGATCCCATGCCCCGGCCAACGCTTCCCGCGAAGCGTTATCGATCAGAAGCAGTTCCCAGATCGCCGTCGACAACGTCTGCATCCGGAGCGATTCGATCACCCTTCGCAGGTATTCGGGGACAGGATTGTGTGTGCAGATGATGACTGACAGGATCATCGACAAACTCCCTCGCTGTGCTGCTGAATCCGTTGCACGCTTCGTCACGACGATGCCACGCGCAACCACCGACTTGCCTTGGCCGCGAGACCGCTGCACGCTGCGCCGAGCAGCCAGCGCAGCGGCATGCGTCCGAGCGTTGCATCGCGTAGAAAGATGTGCTGCATCATCTGGGGGTGAATGACGGCCGGAATCCTCGGCTCTCGCCCCGCCGACATTCCCCCGGAGCGTGTTGCCACGAACAGGTTCTGACGATACCACGGCTCGATGCGCGGGTTGTTCCAGATGAGCCACCGCGGCGTGTCACTGCATGCATATCCCCGCGCGTTGAACAGCTGCTGCCAGTAGTCCGGCCACTGGCAGTTCACATGATGCTGTCCTCCTTGATTCGGACACGCGGCGGAAAAGTAGATCGTGTCGGAATGCGCCGCGAGGGACTCCACGAGTCCAGGCGCGTGCCCGGCCTCCAGATGCTCTGCCACCTCCAGGCACAACACCGCATCGAACCGCCGTCCCAGCGACCACGCCTGAGTCAGATCGATGTGGCGAAGGATCTCGTGCGGCACCATGACGGCATGCTCGTCCGCAACCGCTCCGTCCACGCCTACGACATCGTCAACCCCCAATTCGATCGCCGCCGCAAGCCAGGTCCCGATACCGCAGCCAACATCGAGGACACTTCGCGGCGTCTGCGCGGCGAACAATACCCCGAGGGCTTCGCGCGCTCCCTCCAAGGTATGCACGTTTCGTGTGAAATCGTAGTCGACAGTCATCGCGGGATTCTCGGCCGTGGAAACCTTCGAGACGTTAGTCTAATTCCGCCAGCGCCGCTGGTGCGTGATGGGCCTCGACGAATCTCCGGCCGGCTGCGGCAAGGGCGGCACGCAACACGCTGTCGACACGCAACCGTTCGCATGCATGAACGATCTCTTCGGGCGAGTCGGCCAATAGGACCTGCTCACCGTCGCGCACATCGATCCCTTCAGCCGCCTTGCGAGTAGCCACCACAGGGACGCGCCACGCAAGCGACTCGAGGATCTTGAGACGTGTGCCACCCCCCGCCCGCAACGGTACGACCACGGCGTCCGCACGGTCATAGAGCCCGGACAGATCGGCGACGAATCCGGTGTGCTCGATCCGCGACTCGCGCGCCATGACTCGCCGCAAGCCGCGAGACGCCCCTTGCCCGGCAACAATCACCCGCAGGGGGCCGTGTTTTCGGTCGTCCCAGATGGGCA
>CANHYS010000104.1 GCA_947464585.1 Planctomycetaceae bacterium
CCAGTCGGAACGAGGTCGGTCCATTCGGCCGTGAGTCGGCCGGCAGGTTCTGCGGTCGTCGCGGCGTCTGCACGCAACACGGCCGGGGCGGGCTTCACCGCCGCGCGGCGCGCAGCCGCGGCGCCATCAGCGGCCGGCGCCATGCCCTGCTCTGCCACAGGCTGGCTGGGGACCACCGACAATTGGGGTTTCGGCTGGGTTTTTGGTATCGCCTGAGGGCCGCCGGGCATTCCGGTGCCGGCAGACGACTTCGTCGGGGCTGCCGCTGCCTGCGGCTCCGTCTTCCGCTTGGACGCGGGCTCGCCGATTGATTCGATCCATCGTGGCAGCCGCATGATCGCTCGCGGCGGTTCGGTCCGCGTGGCATCATCCGCATGGACAATACCCGTGATCGCGACTGCAGCCGCGGCGGAAAAGAGTGATCGGGAGACTGTGAGAGGCAGGCACCGCAGCGTGGCCACGAAAAGATCCTCCTTGGTTGCGAACAGCAAACGCCCTCAGGCCGCGGGAGGGTAGGTACCGGGATTCGCCGCGTCCAGAGCAGATGGGGTTCTTATTCACGACGAAAGCGATCCCCCCAGCCCCCGTGTCCGACGCAGGTTCACTGCGACACCCCTTTCCTTCGTCTTGTATCCGGCGCATGCTAGTCGTGCATGAACCATCCCAGTTCGCAGCACGTGGTCGTCATCGGTGGCGGAATGGCCGGCCTGGCCGCCGCGGAGGCGTTGCTGAACGAGCCGCCGAAGGACGACGGAGCAGGCCGTGCCGGAACACGCCGGGTGACGCTGATCGAGCCCTCTGGCCGCGTTGGCGGCGTGCTGGAAACGGTTCGCCGCGACGGCTGGCTCATCGAGCGTTCAGCCGACAGTTTTCTTGCCGTTCGCCCCGAAGGAGTTGCGCTCGTCGAGCGTGTGGGGCTCACGGGCGAACTCATCGGGGTCGATCCCCGTGTCCGGCGGGCACTCATCCTTCACCGTGGCCGAACACAAGCCGTGCCTCTCGGATTCCGGCTGATCGCTCCCGGCCACCTGAACAGCATCCTCACCACGCCGCTCCTGTCACCGCTCGGGCGGCTGCGGGTGCTCTGCGAACGGTTCGTGCCGGTGAGGAACCGAAGCCTGACCGACGAATCGCTCGAACAGTTTGCTGTTCGACGGTTGGGGCGAGAAGCCTTCGAGCAGCTCGTGCAGCCACTCGCGGCCGGCATCTGGACGGCCGACCCGGCCCGACTCAGCATGGCGGCGGCCTGCCCGGAATTCTTCGCCATGGAAATTCGCGACGGCAGTCTCTGGGCTGGAGAGCAGAAGCGGGGCAGAGCTGCCGCGGGAGCCCCGCAGGCGGCTGGTGCCCGCTACGGTAATTTCCTGACGCTGGCCTCTGGCATGGAGACGCTCCCACGACGGCTCGCAGACCAGCTCGCTGCCCGCGGGGTACGGTTCGTCACCGCCTCCGCGACTGGGCTGCAGCAGAGGCCCGACCAGGTCTGGGAGGTTTCGCTGGGTGCCAGCGTGGGTGCCAGGGCGGGTGGCAACGTGGTGGGTGGCAAGGAGATCGCCGGGGCCGTGAGCCTGCCCACCACCATCGAGGCCGATGCCGTCATCGTGGCGGTGCCATCGGGCGCGGCGGCCGAGTTGCTGCGGTCTGCTGACCCGACGTTGGCGATGGGACTGGCGGGCATTGAATACGCTGGGTCGGCAGTCGTGTCGCTGGGTTTCGCTCGTGAAGACGTGGCTCATTCGATCGACGCCGCTGGGGTCGTGATTCCACGCCGCGAGGGCCGACGCATCCTCGCCGTCAGTTTCTCCAGCCAGAAGTTTCCAGGCCGTGCGCCTGAGGGCTCGGTGCTGATGCGGACCTTCGTGGGGGGCGCTCTCGATCCGGAGACTGCGGCACTCGACGACGAGCGGCTCCTGCCACTGGTCCTCGCCGAGTTGCGTGCCGTGCTCGGCGTGCGGGGCGCGCCACGGCTCGTGCAGATCGATCGCTGGCGAGGGGCGATGCCGCAATACACCGTCGGCCATGCCGACCGTGTCGCGACGATTCAGCGACTCGTCGCCTCCCATCGTGGCCTGGCCCTGGCAGGCGCGGCGTACGAAGGCGTCGGCATCCCTCAGGTGATCGCCTCAGGCCAGGCAGCCGCTGCATCGCTGCAGTTGCCGTAGATGCCAAGCCACGCAGAGCGAGGCGGGGGGAAGAGAACCGGCGTTCGAGAAGAGAAGCGGAACCGCTTACTTCTTCTTGCCTGCGGCGGGAGCCTTGCCAGCGGCAGCGGCGTCGCCTTCTTCCTTCTTGACCTTCTTCTTCTTCATCGCGGTCTTGACGACCCGCACCTTGGGCAATCCCAGAGGGCTGCGGCCGTCTTCCCAGCGCTCCTGCTCCTTGAGCTTGAGGATCCGCTCGCCGCGGGAGAGTACGCCTCGGGCGCTGGACGATCCCTTGCGAACGCGGAGGCTTTTGTCCATGGTCATCGGCTGGGATCCTTCTCGAAAACGGGATAGAGCAGCTGGCAGTCGGCCGGGAATGCTGCCCGATCCGCACCCCCAGAGATTAGAAAACGCGTGTCCCGGCTTCAAGTCCTTCCCGGGAATCCCCGGCCGTCACCGCCGGGAAGGCCCAGGCAAAAGGCCATGGATGGCTCTTGCCGCGTCACGCTAGAGCGTAACCGCTGCGATCCGCTCGAGGAATTTCTCCACCGAGGGGGGCCGCTGGTCGGGCTCGGCCGCGATGCAGGCCATGATGGCGGTCGCCAACGCTGGTGGGATATCAGGCCAGAACTCGCGGATGTCCCGGGGGGGCGAATCATGACGCATGGCCGCCTTGCCGCCCGCTGCCCGTGGCCACGGCATGTCGAGCGTGCAGATCTCGTACGCGGTCACGCCGAGAGAGAAGATGTCGATCCGCTTGTCGATGTGACGCCGACGGACGACCTCGGGAGCCATGTAGCTCGGGGTGCCGATTCGGTTGCCAGGCTGGAGAAAGGAGGGTTTGTCGGGCACGGTAAGGCCGAAATCGAAGAGCACGAGACGACCGTCTGGACAGAGCATGAGGTTTCGTGGGCAGATGTCCCGGTGGATGAACCCCGCCTGGTGCACCGTCGCGATCGCCGCCGCCGCCTGCCGCACGAGGTCGAGTCGCACCGGCGGCGAAAAGGGCTCTCGGGCCGACATCACCGTATGGAGCACGGTCCCCGGAATGAACTCCAGCAGGATGTAGGATTCGCCGGCAGTCGACTCCCCCCACTCCAGTGTCTTGGCGATGTGTGGCCCGATGATGCTGGAGCCGATCTCTCCCTCGCCGGGCTTTTTCAGACCACGGTAGCGGCCTTCCACGGGAGCGCTCTTCTCACGGTCGATGATCTTGAGTCCCAGCACCTCGCCTGTGCCGATGTCGCGCACCTTGTAAAACTGCGACATTGTGCCGGTCACGCTCTCCCGCATCCGTTCGTAACGGCGCCAGAGATCGACGCGGGGCTTCCCACCAAAAAACCGGGAGAAGAATCCGGGAGCAGCCATGGGCGGACATCTGGGGTGGGAGCTGCTCACCGCGGTGCGATGCCGTCAGGCTGAGCAGCCGTCTACAGGATACCACCAACGGGCAGCCGTGCGGGCGAGTTGCGAGTCCCATCGGAGCACGGCCTTCTTGCTCGCGACCCCACCGAATTGCCGCGACGGACGCCCTTTCAGGGAAATACCGCACCGCCGTCGCATCCAGCGTCCTGGCATCTACTGGCCCTTGAAGTCGCTCTTGAGATTGAACCGGAAGGCTTCGCCCGTGTTGCGGCCCCTCTTCACCGACGCCGTGAAGCCCGAAGTCTTCGCATCGCCATAAGCTTCGGGAATGAGATACTCCACCGGGGGCAGCGGCCGCGGCTTTTTCTGTGCCTGCTCGCGGGCCCACTTCTCATACTCGGCCTTGGCGGTCTCGATGTCGGGCGGCGGGGCCTCCGGAGCCGTCGGTCCTTCGATAATTTCGTAGCCGCCCTTCGTCTTCGTGAGCGTGACGGCATAGTCGCCCACCGCCGTGCCTGCACCAGCCTTGCCGCCGCGTGTGGCGTTGAGCGTGAACCGGCCATCGGCTCGAGTCATGCCGAAGGCCATCAGCCCGGCTTCGCCGTTGGGCTTGAAAGTCACAGTCACGCCCTCGATCGGCGCCCCGTCGAGCGTCACAATGCCCTCGACCATTTCGACACGAGGGCCGGACCGACCGCAGCCCGCCATGGCAAACAGCAGTAAAAGCAGCAGGCAGCGAGCAGCGACACACGGGCGAAGGTACTGCCTCGGAAAAACACGGCCGACACACCGCGCACGATCAGGCCGAGCCATGCATCACACCTTTCATTCCGTGTAGTTGGCCGACTCGCCACCTTTGACCGTGCCAAGTGCGCCCCAGACGCCCCACCGGGAGGCACCAGTGTTGGAGGTCGAGTGGGCCACGGAGAGATCTCCGCAGTCGATCTGCGACGCGATCCATCGCACCGAGCCATCGCACATCGAGATGTTGGCACCATCGCCGTGGTTGCTGCTGACCGTGGCATACCCGTAGCTCCCGCCGTACGGATTGCCGCCCGAGGCGCAACGCGATCCGTTCGGTGGCAACACCGTATGAAAGCCAGTAGCGCCATTGAGGCCGCTCGCCCAGCGAACGCCGATGTCAAACTGATCGGTCGAGAAGGGAGCGATGATCCCAGTGCCATCGGTGCGGGACATGCACGTCGACGGCGGGGTCGTGCCGCCGATCGAGGCGCTCACGGCGATGCCGCTGCGTGGATTGCTGTCGCCGGTGGCTCCGAGCACCTCGCCGAGCATGACCGTCTTGGACGTGCCGTCAAGAATATCCTTGGTGCGGCAGAGGCTGCTGTCTCCCTTGCGGAAAGGCCCTCGCCAGTTTGTGAAATTAGTGTCGTTGTACTGGGCGAAGATGTCGCCCCAGTTGCAGTGGTAGCTCGTGGGGCCTCCGGCCCAGGCCACCGTGCGATTGCGGCCGATCGGCGCCAGGTCGGAGGCGCACATGAGTTCTGCGACGTACACCGTGCAATTCGAATTATTCTGGGATAGGGTCGTGCCCGACACCATGACTCGCACGATCTTGTCGTACCGATCCTGCTGCTCCATGAAGGGAAAGATCTGCGGGATGTAGCCGTAATCGCCAATCGGATAGCCGATGCTCGACCGCACACTGGCGTCGAACCGGTTAAAGAACTCCGGGTTGTACGAGCCGGAAGGGAACCGTTGCTTGGCGCTGTCGAAATTGAGCACAGCCAGCGACATCTGCTTGACCCTGTTGGAGCAGGCACTGCGACGGGCCGTTTCTCGTGCCGCCTGCACCGCCGGCAAGAGCAGGCCGACCAGCGTGCCGATAATGGCGATGACCACCAGCAACTCGACCAGGGTGAAACCCCGTCGTCCGGCACGACGGGTCGTTGTGACACTCCGGCTCATCGAAGACGTGAATGATCGACGCACGACATATGCTCCGAAGGCAAGATGCGGGGCAAACAGGACTTTCGATGCCCGGAGACTCACGGCCGACATCGGCATGCGCCCGGCCACGAGGAGGCGCGATGAATGAATTGACAGGCGTAAGCCACCAAGGGTGCGTAATCCCTTCCCTCGTTCCTTTTTCTAAGGTAGCCCCCTTCCCCGAAAATTGACAGCCTCGCGGCCACGCAGCTTCGTGAAGGTGGCACTCAGGCCTTCTTGAGGGCCGCCAGTTCGGCGTGGGCGGCGGCGAGTTCCTTCTCCAGCCGCGGCACCTCGGCAGGGTCGTCGGGCTGCTTTTTGGCGCCCGTCAACAGTTGCTGCAGTTTGGCGATCTTCTGCTGCAGCACGTCCAGCCGCTTCTTTTCCTTCTTGTCCATCGCATGTGCTCCACTCGGATGATGAGCCTGTCGGATGAGCCTGTCACATGGGCCGCGCAAGGGCGACCCGCCACGGCCGAGGCATCACGGTGCCGGAACAGTCACCGGGGCGGTCTCGGAGTCGCCCGCACCGGGCTCTCGAAAGACCGATCCTGCCCTGCCATCGCGATAGCGACCGTCAGCCTGATCACCGCCGTCATCCGCATCACGGCTGCTTTCGCCGTCGGCGCGTCGGCTGCTTGACGGCATACCCACGCCGGCGGTTTCGATCTGATTCGGGCCCGTGTGCAGCTGCCGCATCCAGCCAGAGAGCAGCACGACGGCCAACAACAGTCCCAGCGTGACGGAGAGCCACTTGGCACGGTCGTTCCGCACCCACTGCGTGCCTTGCCCGCGGCCTACCAGCGCGCTGGCAAAGTAAAATGCCACCATCGCCAGCAGGAACTTTGCGCCGAACAGGGCATGGTAGCTCGTCTGACGCATCCAGAAGCCACCAGACCAGCCTTCTGCCTTGACCCGGCCGTTGAAGAGCAGAAAGTTGGCCAGTCCGCTCGCCAAGAGCACGGTGATCGCCCCGATCACCCAGGGCAGCCAGCGGCGCCGGATCGCCTCGTGGATCTTGTCCCGCGTGGCGGTATCGATCTCGGAGAGCGCCGGCACGAGGCCGAAGCGGGCAAAGACGAGGCCGCCCATCGCGACGATGGCAGCGAGGATGTGGGCCCAGCGGAGCAGGAGCAGGGTGGGATCCATGGGTCTTTCCTTGGTACGGGAGCGTCGGACCGACGAATCGTAACCGATGGGAAGCCCGCCCCCAAATGAGCCGCTTTGATCGGCCATTTGTCGTCCCGATCACAGGGCGACTACAGTGCGAACTGCCTCGGTGGGCCACCGGCCTCCAGACCAACCCCCGCGAACCACACCATGCTCCCCGACGAATTGCCACCAGAGGTGCCGCGACTGGACGAATCAAACGAATCAATGGAGGACCTGCTGGCCGCTTTCGGGCACGGTCTGACGGTCGAGCAGACGCATACTCGCTGGATGCGGCTGGCGCTCGAGGAGGCGCGGGTGGCGGCGGCCGAGGACGAGGTGCCGGTGGGGGCGATCGTGGTGGCGGCCGGAAGGGTGATCGCCAGCGCCCACAACCAGCGGGAGCAGCTGGCCGACCCAACGGCCCACGCCGAGATGATCGCCCTCACACA
>CANHYS010000105.1 GCA_947464585.1 Planctomycetaceae bacterium
GGACTACTTCCGTCGGCTCGAGCAGCAGGCCACGGTCGAGCTGACGCCGGTCGTCGTGGAGAACTTTGCGGGCGATGTGCCTGCGCCGTCGGAGTCGGCGCTCCGTGCCTTCTATGAAAAATACAAGAACGACCTGCCGCAGGCCCGCAGTGCCGACCCAGGCTTCCGCGAGCCCCACCGCGTGCAATACGAATACCTCGTCGCCAAGCGTGGGCTCTTTGAAGAGGAGGCCGCGAAGGAGGTGACCGACGAGCAGGTCGCCGAATACTACGAGAAAAACAAGACGTCGATGTTTCGCGCGAAGCCGGCGTCTGCGGAGGCCAAGCCTGTTGCTCCCGAAGCGAAGGCGACCGAGCCTGAAGCCAAGCCGGCCGCGACTGAAGCCAAGCCGGCCGCGCCCGAGGCCAAGCCCGCGGCCACTGACGCCAAGCCAGCTGAAACGCCGGCCAAACCTGCCGATCCAGCCGCGGCCCCCAAGCCCGCCGACGCGAAGCCCGAGGCTGCCCCCGCCGCTCCCAAGGGCGCGGCAATCGATGGCAGCCCGTTCCGAGCCGTGTCGTTCAAGCAGCCGGCTGAGAAGCCCGCCGAGGCGGCAGCCAAGCCCCCTGCTGACACGCCGAAAGCTGACTCGCCCAAATCAGACACGCCGGCGGACACCGCGAAGAAGGAGGCTGCTCCGGCCGCTCCTGCGGCTGCGGCCGACAAGCCAGCCGCCGACGAAAAGAAGACCGAAGACGCCGCCCAGTTCGAGCCGCTCGACGCGGTGAAGGACGACATCCGCAAGCGGCTGGCACGGGAACGAGCCGACGCCCGGATCGACGCCATTTTCACGGCCGTGGCCGGCGACATCGGCCGCTATGCCGAGGACTATGCTCTCTGGCAGGCGAGGAAGCCCGCAGGCGTTGAGGCTCCTCGTCCCCCCGACCTGGCCAAGATCGCAGAGAAGCAGGGCCTTGAGTCGGGCCGCTCTGATCTGGTCGCTCCCGACGCGGCCTTCGCCGCTGGCGGCATCGGCGGCAGCTTCGAGTTCGTCCAGGATCCCTCCAGCCGCTTTGGCATCCGCCAACAGCGTTGGCTCGACCAGATGTTCGGGGCGGGTTCGATGTCGCTGCGGCCGATCCGCTCACGCGACGTCGAGGGCAACCGATATCTGTCGTGGCGGACCGAGGATCAGCCCGAGTTCACGCCGTCGTTTGACACCGCTCGTTCGGGCGTGGAACGCGCCTGGCGGATCGTCGAGGGCCGCAGCCTGGCCAAGAAACGCGCTGAGGCACTCGCTCAGCAGGCTGGCTCCGGCGGCGACGAGACGAAGGCTGTCCAAGTCGGTCCATTCTCCTGGCTCACACGGGGCATGGGAGGGGGCGGGGCTCTGGTGCTGTCACAGCCCGAAGGCATATCGATGCCCGGCGACGAATTCATGCGGGCGGTGTTCTCCCTGGAGCCGGGCAAGACGGCGGTGGCGTTCAACGAACCGCGGACCGTCTGCTACGTGATTCGGCTCGTGTCACAGGAGCCGCCCGCGGCCGAACTGCAGGAGAAGTTCATCGCTGGCCGCAATGACCGGCAGAAGATCGGCATGGTCGCCCAGCGGGAGGCGTCTACGACCTTCCGCGAGCTGATCGAGGGAATGGAGAAGCGGTACCGCCTCGACTGGAAGCGGCAGCCGCGGTGAGTGAAGGCACTCGCGATGCTTCTGCAAGCGTTCTGCGAACCGGAAGTCGGCTGCGTGATGGGTGCAGAAACGTTGACGGCGTTTCGAGGAACGTCATCGCCGCCGGTCCTGCGGAACGACCGGGAGAAGACCTCGCTCGAAACCAATCGCAACCGCCTGGGTGGTGTTCGCGGCCCCGAGGCGGGTCTTGATGGCCTCGATATGACCACGCGTCGTCCGCGGTGAGATCGCCAGCCGGTCGGCGATTTCCACCGCCGTCAGACCCTCGCGAAGCAGCCTGAGCACCTCGACCTCCCTCGGGGTCAAGGGACAGTCGGGCTCGCGGCTGGCCAACTTGCGGGCAATCGCCTCGCCCAGCGGCCGGCCACCGGCGTGGACCTCCCGGATGGCCGCAACAAGGTCGCTGTAGCGAATTCCCTTGGTGACGTACCCCGAAGCCCCGGCGTCGAGCGCCGCGATCACGTCTTCCTGGTCCTCCGACGAGGTCAGCATCAGCAGGCGGGCTTCGGGAGCCTGCATCCGCAACTGACGCACGGTCTCGATGCCGTCCATGCCGGGCATGCTGACGTCGATCAGGCCGACATCGGGTGCCGTGTCGTGCCAGAGGCTGAGCGCCGATCGCCCGTCTCTCGCCTGACCGACGACCTGGAATTCTTGAACCGCGCCGAGCGTGTTGACGAGCCCTTCCAGGAAGAGCGTGTGGTCGTCGACGAGCAGCAGGCGGATGGACAAGCCAGACATCTCCCCAGAACTTGCTGCACATGTCCCCATCGATCGCCTACGGAGACGGAGGTTGCTCGTCACGGTCGCCCGACATGAAGTCATCCATGTCTTCGGCAGGTACCTCCACGGAGGAACCATTGCTCCGGAAGACCTTGATTGTACCGTTGACCCCACGGGATTCGCACACCACGGCATACACCTTGCTCAGCCCGCCCTTGATCCCGTAGCGGATGCGAAATGGCTGCCCATCTCGCTCCGACTTGAAGAGCTCTTCAGAATCCGCCCCGCTGATCCCCATTTCTGCAAGCGCCTCCGCAGGTGTCTTCCGGATGAATTCCCGGAGTTCCTTCTCGCTCGACGGCCCCTTGAAATCGTTCGGCCCTTGAATGGGCTGATCAGGGGACTCCATGAATCTCGCGTACATGGCGACGAGCCGCCGGCCATTCTCACGGTAGGTGCTGCGGAAGGCGTCCTTCATTCGTTGCTCAGGCGTCGGCGAACAGCCTCCAGCCGTCCACACAGTCAACAAGGCCGCAACACCCCAAACGGTCCACGAACTTGAAAACCGTGCCATGCTCGCCCTGCTCCAAAAAAAGGTCGCCTCCGGCCCAGGCCCCGTGCCCGCGCACCGACACCACCGCGCTGACGCTGCTTGGCTAAGGCGTTACGTCCGCCACCCGACCGTTGCCTTTCGCCCTGGAAATCAGCGGCCGCAGGACGTTGTTGATGTCGGCTTCAAATGTGATCAGGCGGACCGATCCGTCGCCGAACGCAGACATGAAACCGGTCGCATGAGCAGACCCCGGCCCGAGATACCTACCGACGGCTGTCTGGCCATTGGTGGGGCTGCCGCCTCCGTAGGTCGATGGATTCTCTTCCTGGTCTCTCTTGGGGTATTCGGTCGTCGAGATCACCCGGAAGAACGTATACATGCTGTTGTTGGCGTTGAAATTGAAGTAGCCGCTGTCACTCGCTCCTCCCGTGTACCACGCCGGTGCGATGAGCCCCTTTTCCACGAGCATCAGGGTGTTCGACGTGCCGTCGGTGATCTTGCCCACGGTAACCGGAGGATACCTCACCTCGACTCCCGCACCGCCCCAGTCCACCGTCCCCGCCGGTTGGACGATCGAATTGAAGGTGTTGTCCATCCACGCCGAACCGACGTTCGCCGCACTGTCCCACGTGAGCGACCAACCGTCGTTCAGGCTGGGGCTCGCATAGTCGAGCAACGGCGATGGCTGGTTTCCCACACCGTAGTTCGTCCCGTTGGGCGCCGTTGAAGAGATGCGCAGTCCCCGGGTCGGGCAGGTGTACATCTTGATCGGCTGGGCGTGCATCGAGGCCGAGCCACTCCCCCAATCTCGGTAACCGTTGCCGCTAAAACGCTTGGCGTGAGTCGAGGTGTCTTCCGTGTAAGGAAGGATTTGAAACGTCCACGGCAGCCCAGGCGTTCCAAAGATCTCCCTCGTCTTGAAAGAGTTCCAGCCGCCACACTGCCATGCTCCCTTTTGCAGGCCGAGGGTGGGGAATCTCTTGTTCGCCGACTCGAAGTTGGCAAAAGCAAGCCCCATCTGCTTCAAATTGTTGGAGCACTCGGAAAGCCTGGCCGATTCTCGTGCGGCCTGGACGGCAGGCAGCAGCAGACCGACGAGCGTGCCGATGATCGCGATCACGACCAGCAGTTCCACGAGCGTAAAACCATGTCGCATGGTGCCATGAAAAAGAGCGCGAGACATGTGTCACCCTCCCCTAAAAAGCTGTGCGAAAACTGGAAAGAAACGATGATGCAACTCGACTGAAGCTGCCCCATCGATTCCGCCGCTCCCCGTCGTTCACGGTAGTGGAGCGTTGGAAGGCCTCGGCATTTGCAAGGTAGTCCGCACCTCGCTGGCCCGCTACGGGCAAATTTGCCGGTGCACCGAAAAAGCCCAGCGTCCGAGCCAAAAATGCCACCCTCCTCGCAGCGGGATGGACCCTAACCGGAAACCCCGCTCCGCTCGCTCGTCACGTTGTGGCCGACGGCGCCGGGCACAGAGACGCGCACCCGCGTTCCAGTTCCTGGGCGGCTCGTGATCGCCAGCCTCGCCCCGATTCGCTCCGCCCGCTCCGACATCCCCCGCAGCCCGAAGTGGCCCGCAAGATGCTGTTTCGCGGACGGGTTGAATCCGTGGCCGTCGTCGACCACTTCGACCACGATATCCGCCCCCTCAACTCGCACGTTCACGGACACGTCGGATGGATCGCCATGCCGCACCGCGTTGTGAATCGCCTCCCGTACGATTCTCAGCAGATGAAACTGGACAGCAGCCGGTACCAGGCCCACTCGCTCGTCGGCGAGAAGCCTGAGAGGAACGCTCGTGCCCGACTGGAGGTAAGCGGCCTGAGCGGCGAGCGACTCGACGATCGCCCCGTCGAGGCGGGCCGGATCCCGCAAATCCCAGAGGAAATCGTGGGTTTCCTGCCGCAATCTCGCGAGGAGTCCACGCTGTTTCTCGAGCACCACGCGGCACTGGAAATCGTGGGTCGTGTCGGCCGCCGCGTCCATTTGGAGTTCGATGCCTGCCAGATCCTGCTCCAGCGTGTCGTGAAACTCGCGGGCGATACGACGCCGCTCCTCCGTCGCCACCTCGAACTGGAGCTTCCGCTCGATCGTGGCGAGTTGCCGCGACACCTGCCGCCGAAGGAGCAGAATCCACAGCAGCGAAGCAGCCGCAAACGTCGCCACCGCACCCAGCCCCAGCATCAACCGCCGACGCGTCCACCACGATGGCAATTCCACGATGCGCAGATCCGCCGCCGACCGGAGGAGGATCTGCATGCGGCTATCCGCCAGGCCACGCTGCGCGGCCGTTGGATCTGCATTCGCCGCGATCTCCGGCTGGATGATGCCCGCGACCTGAACCCTGGCGCCCGGCGGCAACGTCCGCAGGCTCGTGAACGTGAGGATGTCCGCCACGGCCGACAGGCCCATGCCCTCGGCCATGAGCAGAACCTCGCCACCGACCCGCGAGGAGTGCACGTCCACGACGGTGGCCGGAAAGGTCACGAGGCAGCCATAGTAGTCACCCGGTTCAGCTGCCTCGTAACGGGCCGCGGCGGCGTGATTGATCTGGCTGATTTCCAGCGGCTGCATCTCGATCGGTTCGAGACGAACGCCGGTGCCAACCTTTCGTGCCACCGCCTCGATGATGCCCGCGACCGGGGCGGCATTGCTCACGAATCCCGACACCTCGGCGATATCGCCGGGCTCGAATCGATCGGCCGTCGCGACGTCCACGCGGACGCCAATGTTTCCCGTCTGGAGCATGATGAAGTTGTTGGGCACCGCGTAGGTCACTATGCCCTTGGTGCGGAGGCGGTGCGGCGTGACCGGATACCGTGCGATCTCCGCAAGCGGCACCTCGGGCGCCGCGAACGGCTCGGGCTCTCCGGGTTGGACAACGTGGAAATCCTCCGGACTGCAGACATTCAGCCGAGGGGAAATCAGCTCGCTGCGGGTATTGAATTGAGCCGAAGCCACACCCACGCATCGAACCTTGGAGTCGATGTATGCCGTCGGGCTCCCGGCGAGCGCCCTCTTGTCCACTCCCACCCAGAACTGGCGCGAGCAATCCTCCACCAGCATGTTCCATATCGCGTTGTCCGCGTCGTCGCGATACCCCTGCACAACGCCCTCTATCGCCACCCGCAGGCAGTCGTCGCGTCCGCTGAAGAAACGATCGCGGTCATACGGACTGGCCTCGGGCAACGGACGCTTCCCGATTTTGTCGATCGTCAACGGCACGATATTTGGGGCGTAGCCACCGCGGTTGGCTCTGCCGACGACCTCCACTTCATCTCCGGGCCGCAGCCGTGCTATGGCCGGCACTTCCGACTGCAGCAACTCGAGCCTTCGGGCCTGCGTGACCTCGATCCAAACGCCGGCGGAGTCGTCCTGGATTGAAAATCCTTCGCCGATGCGAAAGGTGAGCACGCCTCGGACGCGGACCGATTGATGGACATCGATCCATGGTCCGGCTTTCGCCTCGCTGATGGTGGTGAGAGGCACGGCATCCGTCGACGATGGATCGCCACACATTCCGCTCGACGAGAACACGAGCCCCGTAAGCCAGACTGCCACGACGAAAAACAGGGCGACTGACGGCCACCGGCGAGATTGCCGCTCCCAGGTGAAATGACTGGTTGTTTTCACCATGATCGATCCGCACTGCAACGGCGATGGTCAATTCCCAGAACGCTGCCCGGACCGATCATAGCTCCTCCGCGGCCGGTCTCCAGCAGATCGCTCAGGGGTCCACGGCGGGCACTACCGTTGCTTGAGCACGACGACCGCCAGCGGCGTCAGCGTGAGCGTGAGTGAGTGCTCGCGGCCATGGTGCGGCACAGGCGACGACTGCATCCCGCCGCCGTTACCGGTGTTGCTGCCACCATACCAGGCAGAGTCGCTGTTGAAGATCTCTTCGTAGGAGCCGGCGGCCGGCACCCCGAGCCGGTAGCCCTGCCGAAGCACCGGGGTGAAGTTGCAGCAGACCACCAGTGCATCTCGGCTCTTGGAACCGCGACGCACGAAGGCGAGCACGCTGTCCTGCCAATTATGGCAGTCGATCCACTCGAAGCCGCGGCCGTCGAAATCGAGCTCGTGGAGGGCTGGCTCCCGCCGCAC
>CANHYS010000106.1 GCA_947464585.1 Planctomycetaceae bacterium
AACGGCGTCAACCTGGCGGTCAATAACGGCCTGATCAACGCCAACGTCGTGTCCAATAAGATTTCTGGCCTTCCGACGACGCTCGCGACGACCGGCACGACAACGACCACTGGCACGACGGGTGGAAGCGGCGTCTCGCATATCCTGCTGACGACCAGCGGCACGGCACTGACAAACCTCACGATCAAGGCTGCGAATCAGACGAACCTGCGGGCGATCAACTTCGATGCCACAGTTGGCCAGCAGCCGGTCCTGTCCGGCACGACGCCGCCGCCGCCGCCGAACTACGATCCGTCGGTGATCGTGCCGCTCCCGACGCCGTGACGCATTTCACAGGCGTTATCAAGCAGGACAATCTCTCCCACAACTGGAACCGTATCGCCAGGGAGTCGCCACGCAGCCAAACGTGAATGCCCCAGGCGTAACCTTCTCCCAAGGTCTTTCCTGCTTCTTGAACACCCCGAACCACTGAACTCCCAGCGGGAGCCAGCGGGGAGTTCGGCGTTGTCCTGGAAACGGTGTTAACGCGGACGCCACCCAAATGTCACCCTGGAAGACTGGCCACCTGACACCGGCCTATGCTTGTTGCCGTTTCTGTCGATGGAAGTCCTAGCCGAGGGCACGAAGGCAGCGGCCCGTGCAGCGTTATTCACGGCTATGTTGCCCTGACTGTTTGCCGTGTACGGGGGCTGGGTGCCGCCTGTGGACGAGAGACCAAGGTAGCAGTTCACGATTCTTTGAGATGCTGCGGCACCAGCAGAAACGTTGATGCCCAAGCCGCCGTTGCCGTAGACCGCAACCGTCGTCGACGACAGTTTGCTGCCGGATCCGATCATGTGCGCACCGCCCGTGATATCAATACCATTCAGGGCGTTGCCACCGATGTCGGTATTCACCACTCTCACTGCTCCGCTGGCGAGAACAACACCTGTGCCGTTGTACTGGATTCGGTTCCGCGCCGGAGCACCGAATGACACGCCACTTTTACCGCTCACCGTCGGGCTTGCAGAGAGCGTTATCTTGCGAGATGCCACGTCAATGTTCGTGATCTTGGCGCCGAGGGGAATACCGCCGCCGACAACCGTCTGCCCGATGTGAATGCCACCAATAGGTACTGCAATAGGCAGAATGAACGATTTAGACGACTGCGTCAGTTGCACCCGATTCCGAGAGGTGATCGGCTCCAACCCGATTGTGGCAGTACCGACGGAATCGACTTGAACTCCGATCCTGTTGTCCGCATTCTTCATGCCGATCGTCGTACCAACGATGGTCGTTGCCGTCGCAGAACTCGTAATTTTCACCCCCGCTTCATTACTGCTCGTGATTGTGCTGCCAGTGATCGTGGTGCCGTTTGCGGCTCCAGTGACAAGAATACCGATGTTATTCGGGGCTCGCACGCCATCCCGCAACCCGAGGGTGACGTTATCAAGCCGAACATCCTTCGTGCTATCCACCGTCACGGCAGCGCCGCGGGAAAAATCGGAAAGACTGATATTGGCGAGTGTCGACCCCGAGGCATCCGCCCCAGAGAACACGAACCCAGAGATCGCTGTGGAATTCGTCACGGGAAGTCCGGATTGGGTTGTGCTGATTTTGTTCCCGCCGATGCTTACAGGTGCAGCCGCGACCACACTCCCGTCGGACTGATAACGAACGCCGCCATCGATATAAATTGATTTGAAGATCGTCGGAAATTCCGCAGCAGGGAAGATGGAGTCCACGCCGCTTGCGAAACCGAGACGCGTCACCTGCTTGGGATTCGACTGAGACGAAGTCGTGTCGTCGGTTTGCCCGAGCAAGAGTGCTTTCCCAAGGGACCCTGGAGACAGATTGCCGCCGAAACTGTTCTGCACGACGAGAACTAACGGATCGTTGGGGTCGTCAGAGCCGATATTCGTTATCAAGGAGACGGGCTTGACGTCTATTTGAGCCCGGGTGAATGCCCCTTCATACGCCACCTGGTAGAAGTAGCGGCCGAGGTCGCCGTTTCCGACCGACACGAACGAGTTCGTTGGAAAGTCAGTTGCCGTATCGGCGGTCTTGGAGCGTGTGAGAACCCATTTGCTGGTTCCGCTGCCGAGAGATGTTACTGTGTAAATCCCGTTCGCAGAGCCTCTGGGAAGACCACCGGTTGCCGCGGCGCCGCCGGCAACAAGGATTTCGTCGCCCACCCGTAAGTCCGGCAGAAGACCGCGATTCGCAGTCCCGAGCGGCCCATTTCCGCTCGCAGTTATCGTTGAGGCAAAAATACTAGGGCTACCGGGGACGTAGTCGCCGCTGAGTTCTCCTTGGGTGGCGGCGCGAACTCGACGAGCACCGCTCCCGGCCAATGGAGCATCATATGCCAGGATAGTGCCGTCGCCTGCGACCGCGGTGCCTCCGCCCGTGCGAATCCGAACAGCTCCTCCGGCCAGCATGCCCAAAGTACCGCCGGTCCGAATCGCCGACGGATTGCCAAGAGTCAGGAGGCCTCCTCCACCCGAAACCCTGATGTCGATGCTCCCGTTTGGGGCCGACACATCGATCGCATTGACTGAGTCAAGATTACCTACAAGCGCCGCTATAGTTGAGTCTCTGTCGACACCGCCCACTCTCAATGTCACGAGGCCACCGGCGCTCAGTGCCGGAATCACAAGACTTCCTGCCTCGTTGATCGCGATACTGCGACCGACGTTAGCGTTCAGCGTGTTGACATCGGTGGCGAGGAAAAACTGGCTGGCGATTGATGTCTGCGACTGAGCGGGGTTGCCGACGAATCCCTCCGCCTCGACAGAAAGAGCATCCGCAAAGATTTTGCCGTAGCCAACGACGCTGCCGTCGACGGCTTGGGGGCTGAAGAAATTCAACTGGAAGGAATCAATCGTTCCGCTATCGAAGCCTCCCGCACTGTCCTGGACTTCCAATCGCCAGACGCCGCGTCTGCTGATGCCGTTCAGAATGCTCAAAGAGTCCTGTGGCCGGAAACTGCCCGAATAGGGAGCCCTTCCGGAGGCAATCGGCGTGGACGCGGAGTCATCAAACACGGTGTTGACGAAGCCGCCGAACCCAATCGGTCTCTCGACGAGGCGCACCCGCGTGTTGTCAGGAGCGACGAGCGTGAGCGTGAGCTGTGAAAGATTCGTATGGGTTACGTTCACCCGCACGGTCAGTCTGTCAAAGACCCGCGCGTCACTCACCGTTACCGTTTGCACTGCCGTTGAGCGATCCCTGATTGGCGTTCCCGGGTTGTTCGGTGCCGGAGAAGGAGTGGGCAGTGATGCCAACTCGTTTATTTGATTGATCTGTACCCGATTGATGGCGGACACGTTACTACCAAGAAACACGCTGCCTCCGGTGGCGTTCAGCGCGATATCGTTCCGCAAACTATCAGGCACCGCTGCCAATACTTGCAACGAATTATTGATGCTCACGTTCGATCCCGTGACGCTGATCGCGCCCCGAGTCGTCGACAGCGGAGCGTTGACCGTTGTGGGCCCGGTGGCTGCCAAATTCACGTCACCTGCGGTCGCGAGTGCCGAGGAGAAATTCAGCTTTCCTCCGGCTGTCAAAGATATCGGAAAACTCGACGCGGCGACGGCATCGATACCGATGTCAGGGAGTTCCGCCGTTGCGGTAGCCGTGTCGCCAACCTCGGTGATCGAAATCGCGTATGGGAAAGGCTCACGCCGAGGTTCGCCGTTGCGGCTTGCAGCCCGCACCCGGAGCGAATTGATGGCGGTCCGCAAATCAACCGTATTGAATGCAACAGCGTTGTCATCCGTTGGCGTCGGTAGGTCGCCGGCCAAGAGGATCTGAACAGTGTCGCCCCGAATTAATCCGCTCTGCTCCCCACCAGCACCGGACCGGGTTGAAAACATTAAGGGTGCAAGGTCGGTCGCCGTCGACGACGCCGGCAGATACCAGGTTTGGCTGGTTGCAAAGACCCGTCCTTCAATGATGACATCGGACTGATTCGCCGTCACGTTGATCGTAGAAGAGGCCGACGTGGCGCCGAAATTCGCCCCCATCGAGCTTGTCTGGGAAACGAACAAGCGTCCCCGCCGCACGCCGTCCGTCGCCGAATCATCGGCGACGTCGATGACGTAAGACTGTGCCGCTACTGCAGCATTCAGCGCGACGTTTTCCGACTTCGACGCGACAAGTTCCACGGGGGCGACGAAAACCGAAACCGATGTATTCAAGTCGTACCCAGAGCCCCCGCTCAAAATTCTGAACTTCGTGATTCGGCCCGCGATGTCGAGGTCGGCTTCTGCGACAGCATTTACGCCCAGCGAGGCTGGCGGCGGGGGCTGGACTACCACCTGCGGCTTTTGCCGGTAGCCGTACCCTGCGGCAACGTACGCCGTCGCGGTAGCGCCGGTGGCGGTACCGCTGCCGGTGACAGTCACAGCCGGCGTCTCTTCGAGCAAATAGCCTTCACCAGGATCGGTGATTTGGATGTCGACAACGCTGCCATCCACGACAACGGCTGTCGCCGTGGCTGCTTTCCCGCCGTTCACGGGCAAGGCGATAGTCACCTTCGTGTCGGAAGCGGTATAGCCGGAGCCACCAGCGCCGAGAGCGACGACAGGGACGCCCCTGGCCACCACTTTCGTCACGCTGCCCGATCCATTCGTGCTTGCTGTGACGACGCCCACATCGGAGGCCGCCTGGGGCGG
This sequence comes from Planctomycetaceae bacterium, assembly GCA_947464585.1. The sequence goes on from CANHYS010000106.1 coordinate 4,662, forward strand.
CTCCACCGTCACTGCCGGAACGGCACCGAAACCGTCGCCGCTTTCGATGACGTTGTAGCCTGTGATGCGACCTAAGGCGTCCACGATAGCCACCGCCTTCGCAACCTTTGGCTTCAAGTTGACGGGGGGCGCATCGACGGAGATCGTCGTGCGGCTGTCGAATGTATATCCGGTGCCACCGGCGCGGACCGTGATCGCCGTGACGACACCTTTGTCGACAACGGCTACAGCGGTGGCGTTGCCATCGCCACCAACAATCGTCACTTTCGGTGGAGATTTGTCATCGTAACCGAACCCGCCATCGGGAACGGCAATGGACACGATCGTGCCGCGCACGATGGCCCTAGCGGCTGCGGGCGCCGTCGGCGTCGGAACTGTCTGGCCAGGTGGGGCCGCCGGGGGCGGGTCGATGAGAACGTTGGGAGGATTCGAGTATCCGCTGCCGGCGTTGTCGATTCGAACCCCGGTCACCACGCCATTGGCAATGAGCGCCGTTCCAGTGGCGGTCACTCCTTTCGAGTCCTCCGGCGCGGAGAATACCACTGTCGGCGGCGTTGTGTAGCCGGCGCCCCTGGATGTGATTTCCACGCTACTGATGCTGCCGTTGATGGCACTTAGCCGGGCGATCGCAGGGACCGACACGGGAGGTGCGATGACGACGGTCGGTAGGAAATCCTTGGAATATCCCGCACCTTCCGCTCCAACTACAGGACGCACGGCCACGACCTTTCCTGCGGACACTTCTGCGATGGCCAAGGCGTTGCGCGTGATCGCCTGTGCCGCGGGCTGGCCGGTGGCGACAGTCGTCCCTGCTGCCGGCGGTACAGCCGCTCCAATACGCAACTCCCCCGCCCCAGCGCTCAATTGGCTGTTGACGTTTATATTCGTCGCCCGAAGGCTCAAGTTGCCCGAAGCCGCCAGGACGGGGCTGTCGATGTCTAACGTCGAGCCAGGCGACAACAGATTTACGTCGAGCGCGTTCGTGATGTTATGGCCGGCGTAGAAGACGACCCGCCCCGCTTCCTTGGACGTGGAGTAGACCGCGTAGTTCGTCTTGAGTGTTGTCGGTCCCGGATCCTGCGTTGAATTGGGGCCGTTGAAAGCGAGCGTCACCGTGCCAAGGGCCGGATCGTGGAAGCCCGAGATGAGAAGGTTGCCGCCGGCCGGGTTCTTCAGGGTCGTGGCAGGGTCGAAAACGAGATCGTTCTTATCACGACCTGTCGAGAAGTCGATAGCCTGACCGTTGACGCTGACCGTGCCGGTGAGAGTTCCGGGCACGATCCCGAGACTGCCAGGAGTGGCTGCGGATGGCAACGTGAATCGGACATTCACGTGATGAGCGCTGGCCGGGATCGAGACTGGCTCCCGAAATTGCGCAGTTGTGTAGATCTGGAAGAGAATGAAATTGTTCGCGTACGAATACTCGACCTTCGACACCTCAGGTTTTTGTACGCTCGTTAGGGCTCTGTTCCAATCGACGGCCAATGTGCTCGTGCGGTCCGTTGGTATCGGTGAGCCGTACGCACCCGTCAGGTTTTCCAGGACTCGCACCGACCGATCGACCGGCACGTAATAGCCGGTCGGCGCACTCGCAAACGTCGCCACGGTACCGCCCAGACTCGGCTGCCGCGTGTACTGGCCGCCATACCCTGGACCACTCGTGATGCGAATTTGATTGACGTCAAACCGAGGGTCGTTGACACTCCCATTCCAGCTCGTAAAAGTCCACGTGCTGACCTTGCCATCGGGCTGAGTGCAGCTGAGTTCTCCGTATAATTCCTTGTCGTTGGCCAGCCACGTGCGGCTCAGAACGAAAGACGTAGTGGTTCCCGAATACATGGGCGCGCCATCGGGGGCGAGGTCGGCATCGAGCTTTTCAATGCCCGTCGTGATGGCGAGCGTGGGTATCGCGCTGATGTTGGGCGTCACCTGCGGGCTCGTGAACGCACTGTTGTCGTCGACGAGAAGGCTGCCGTCGGCCACCTTCGTCAAATACAGGTCACTGCCGGGACTGACGACAACGACGGCGGATTGAGGACTGAAAAATCCAGCCACCGCCAAAAGCTGCCTCGACTCCAGTCGCTCGGCTTCGGCGACCGGGTGCCGCGACATGCCACCGCGATTGGATCGCGAACGTCGCATGCGCCGGGGCTTAGCCGGAAGTAGTTTTGTGTCTATTTGGCCTGCGTCGTTGCCAACCCGCGCAGTCAGTGCCGCCAGCATTCGTTCAAACGTGGACATCGGCTGTTTCCTTGAAATGAAGACTGCGGAAGATCCGACCACCGTTACCTGAGGGGCCAAATCCCCCCTCGCGCGCTAGCGCTGATGGGGGGGTGCTTACCCTTGAATAACTTCCGTCTACGGAGC